>NZ_JBQKLI010000008.1:0-108844 GCF_052116305.1 Gallicola sp. Sow4_E12
GTACTTCACGGAGATAACGGTTCGACTTTGAAAGGAAAAACTCTTAGTGTTCTGTTAACAGAGTTAGGTGTTTTAGAAAGCCATTCAAGACCTCGAGTGAGCAATGATAATTCTCATATAGAATCCTACTTCGGAACTGTAAAAACGCACTACAATTACCCTAAATACGGCTTTAAGAGTGTGAACTCTGCACAAGAATGGGTCAATGAATTTATAGAAACCTACAACAATGAACCTCACAAATCACTAGATCATGTAACGCCAAATCAAAGACATAAACTAGAAGATCGAGAGATAAAAAAGAAACGAAAAAAAGTATTAGAAGAATTTCAAAAGAAACATCCAGAACGATTTCCAAATGGAATTCGATCCTACACAATGGAAAGATCAGTGTGTTTAATTCCAATGGATGATAAAGATATTCAAGAGATTCTGCAAGAAAATGATGAGTTTAGATCTTACTATCAAATTCCTGCAAATGAACCTCTAGAATTAGTTGAAATATTGTAAAAGAAATCCGTCAACTACCTTGACACCCATCGCTTCCCTCTTTCACACTCCACACTCCTCTTTAGTCTTATGTTATACTCAAGTCAGGTGAGGTATTATGAAGGATTCTTTAAATTTTTTACATTTTGATTTGGATGCATTTTTTGCTTCCTGCGAGGAGCTGGAGCATCCAGAGCTGAAGGGTAACCCTATGGTTGTTGGGGGAAGAAGCCGTCGGGGGATTATTACTACAGCGAATTATGAAGCTAGGAAATACGGACTTCATTCTGCGATGCCGATTTTTCAGGCAAAAAGTCTTTGTCCCCATGTGATTATCGTTCCCACAAGACATCATTTTTACAGCAAAAAAAGCGCTGAGGTATTCGAGATTCTTTATAGATTTTCTCCTCGAATCGAGAAAATGTCTGTCGATGAAGGGGCTATGGATATTAGCGGTATTGATCTGGAACCTGAGGTTTTAGCCGAAAGGATTCAGGAAAGGGTGTATCGTGAAACGGGGCTTACTCTATCAATCGGAATCAGCTATAACAAGTTTTTAGCAAAGCTTGCCAGCGACTGGAATAAACCCAGCGGTGTGATGGTTATCACAAAAGAGATGATGCCGGAGTTTCTGCTGCCTCTTCCTGTGGGAAAAGTGGCAGGGGTAGGAAGAAAAACAGAGAAGAAGCTTCAGGGTATGGGAATTTACTTAGTGTCGGATTTAATGGAGATCCCTGGAGATACCTTGGTGTATCATTTTGGGAAACAAGGGCAGATAATGTATGACCGCATTCGGGGGATCGATCTTCGAAAGGTAGAGACAGACCGGGTAAGGAAGTCCTTAGGAATCGAGCGGACCTATGAAAAGGATCTTAATAACCGTGAAGAAATGAAAGAGATTTTGAAAACCTACTGCGCAGAGCTGGAAGAAGATTTAAAGAGACATCATGTTGTAGGAAAAACCGTATCTTTGAAGATCAAATACTATGATTTTACCGCCTTCACAAGAAATTTTACATTAATGGAGTATACCAGAGATGCGGAGGAGATCTATCAAAAAATAGAGTATTTATTTGACGGGCTCATGATTAAAAAACCGGTTCGCCTTATGGGCGTAACGATGAATCAGCTGCGGGATGACGATATCGAACAGCTTCGTTTTACTGATTTGTTTTGAGGGGAAATGAGAGGGAGCAGGTTGTAGGGAATAGGCAGTAGGGATTGAGAACTTTTGAGCCAAAGGCTCAAAAGTTTTCTTAATATCAAAAAACACAGAAAGAATCTGTTAGTAACATTTATGATTATAATCAAAGAGCTTTTGATTTTATTAAACACTCATAAAAGAGATTGTTTTCTAAAATGTAGAAAATAAGTGTTTTTCTTATTTTCGTCTATCCCTATCTCCTAATTCCTACAACCTATTTCCTTCTTTTACATAAAAAAACCAGCCGAAAGGCTGGTTTTTTACTCATAGTTATAGCCTAGATCAAAGGCTTTAAAGTTCATTTCGTGGAAACGTTCCGGGATATTTCTTTTCATAATATCTTTCCAGTCGATATCTTCCAGTTCCATTACTTTTACAAGCTGACCGAGCATAACGATATTTGTTGCTTTTTCCGAACCTGCTTTTTTGGCAAGGCCGGAGGCTTTTATAAGCATAACATTATCCGTATAATCGTACAGAATTTCGTCGAGATCTTTAGGATATTCGGCAAAACCGGAAAGGACAGGCATAGGTTCGATTTTTGTATCGTTGATAATAACATGGCCTTTTGGATTCAGCTTTGATAAATAGCGTACAGCTTCAAGTTTTTCAAATGAGATTAAAAGATCTGCATCTCCATCTTCGATAGAAGGGGAGTAGACTTTATCGCCGTAAACGATTTGAGTTGTAACGGATCCGCCTCTCTGAGCCATTCCATGAATCTCGCTCATTTTGACATCATACCCTTTTTCAGCAAATCCATAGCAAAGGATTTTCGATACTAGGATTGTTCCTTGACCGCCTACGCCGACTAGTAATATTTTATTTTCCATTATAGTCCTCCATCTGTTGAATTGCTCCTGTAGGGCAGACTTGGGAACAGATTGAACATCCGTTGCACTGTGTTTTATCAATAACGGATACACCTTTCATAGAAATAGCAGGGCATCCTACATCAAGGCAGTATTTGCAGGAGATACAAACCATAGGATCGACTTTGCATTTCAAATGTGCTCTTTGTTTCATGATATCTTTAATCAAAGCACATTCTCTTTTGGAAACAAGGACAAAGGGTCCTTCTGATTCGTAAGCGATACGAACGGCATTTTCAGTTGCTTTAAGATCATATGGATCAAATTCTACAATTCTATTTTCAGGAATTCCGCAGCCTTTGCAGACAGCTTTGATATCCACGACATTTGCAATCTCGCCTTTTAGATTTTTTCCGGTGCTTGGATTATCTTGATGGCCGGTCATAGCTGTAATAGAGTTGTCTAAGATGACAGCTACCATATTCGTATTGCTGTAAACCATATCGACAAGACCTGTAATTCCAGAATGGAAGAAGGTACTGTCTCCTACAAAACCAAATACTTTTTTGTTTGTGATTCCTGCGGCTTTAAAAGCTCTTTCAAATCCGATCCCTGCAGAGAAGCCTGCACCCATGCAGATAACCGTATCTCCGATCGATAAGGGAGGTGCCATACCTAATGTATAACAGCCGATATCCGATGTCGAAACGATAGAATCTTTGTATTTCGAAATCTCATAGAAGATTCCTCTATGAGGGCATCCAGGACAAAGGCTTGGGGGCCTGTTTGGAATGTCTTGTTCGGATTCTTTTGGAGTTTTAAGATCTTCTGTTTTTCCATAGACTGCATCTTGAATGATTTGAGGATTTAATTCTCCGCAGATAGGGAAAATTTCTTTTCCGATACATTCAATGCCCATTGCTTTTGCAAATTCTTCCATATAAGGTTCGTTTTCTTCAACAATGTAAAGTGTGTCTACATTTTCAGAGAACTCTTTAAATAATTTGTCTGGAAGAGGATAAGAAAAGCCTACTTTCAAATAAGAAGCATTTTCTCCAAATACAGAGCGAGCGTGGTTATAAGCCATTCCATTGGTAATAACGCCTATTTTTTTATCATTATATTCTATTCTGTTTAAGAAAGTATTGTTAGAATACTCTCTCATAGCAGGAATTCTTTCGGTTTCCATTTCCACATGTTTCGGGCGGGAGTTTGCAGGAACCATTATGTATTTTTTAATATCTTTTTCGTACTCTTTGTAAGGAGCTTCTATTCGGTCTTTGAATTCTACTAGAGATTTCGAATGGGAGACTCGTGTGGTTAATCTTAAGATAACGACTGTGTCGAATTTTTCCGAGATTTCAAAAGCTTCTTTCATATAATCGATACACTCTTGAGAATCTGCAGGTTCAACTAAAGCTACTTTGGCATGTTTCGCATAATACCGGTTGTCTTGTTCGTTTTGAGAAGAGGGCATACCGGGTTCATCGGCTACTACAATTACTAGACCGGCATTCACCCCTTCGTAAGCGATGGTGAACAGCGGATCTGCCGCTACATTCAGTCCTACATGCTTCATGGTACACATAGAACGCACTCCGCCGATGGCGCTTCCGCAAACTTCTTCCAGTGCTACTTTCTCGTTCGGAGCCCAGTCGGCCCTGATTTCAGGATATCTTTTTCCGATACTTTCTAAAATTTCTGTACTGGGTGTTCCAGGATATCCGCTTGCTATTACTACTCCGGCCTCATAGGCCCCTCTGGCAATTCCCTCGTTGCCAGTTAATATCATTTTCAAATGAAATCACCTCTATTACTTTCATTGTTTTATATAAAAAAACTAGTATATCTAATTAGTACGATTTAATAATTATATCAAATACCCCCGTCCTTTACAATTATAAAGCGGCAAAGGATAAGTTTTTTTTATTTGTTAAATGAAAGAAAAGTAATTGTTATCAGAATATTAAGAAAAATTAAGGGTATTAATAAAATATTTATAGGAAGAGTAGCTATATAAGAGAGAGAATATCTTTTTTAACTCCTATAAAATGGGTATTAATAGTAAAACCGGAAATATTTTATGGATATTCAGGAAGATACATAATTTCTTGACAAATATCTAATAAAATAATATAGGACGGTAAAAATTTGGGGGGAAAACAAATGTCATTACGATTAATTAACACAGAAACATCACAATTGATTCGAGAGGTGTCGAGAAAACTGGATTCAATTCTTTTTCCGATTTCGGATAATAACAACTTAACCATTATGAAAATGAAAGTGCTGATGGAAGTCAGCAAGCAGGGAAGAGTTAATATTGGAGAGATAGGCCAGTCTTTAAGCGTAGCTGGAGGAAATATCTCGAATATGTGTAAAAACTTGGAAAATGAAGGTTATCTAGTTCGGGAAAGAAGTCAAGACGATGAGCGGGTAGTCGAGGTCAGCTTGACCGATAAAGGGGAAAAAGTACTAGATCAAGTTCGCACTCAAATCAATGATAAGTATCATCCTTATGATGCGAATATTACAGATAACGAATACAAGTCTATTGTGGATTCTTTAAGAAGTTTAAATAAACATTTAGATAATTTACTAGAATACAAATAGATTGTTTTTTTAGAAGGGAACAAGATGAGCGATAATAAAGATCCAAAAAAAACACCGGGTCCCTTGGGCCCGAAAAATCCAAGGATAATGACCTATATTATTACGATTGTAATATGGGCTTTGTTTTCAAGTATACTTCTTCCGAATATTGCAGAAAGAAGTATTGAAAAAGTACCTTATAATCAGTTTATCTCCATGGTGGATAAGGGCGAGGTTGAAAAAGTACAGATCGATGATAAAGTAGTAAGCTTTAACAAAACAGGAGAAGCTGAAGATCAAATTTATCAAACCGGTCGCGTTCAAGACGATACTTTAACGCAAAGGCTAATTGATAAAGGAGTTACTTTTGAACGAATCGTTCCAAGAGAATTTTCTCCGATCATCACCTTTTTACTGCAGTTTATCCTGCCTATGGTATTAATATTCGGGCTGTTGAGTTTATTATCGAAAAGTATGATAAAAAAAATGGGTTCCGGTTCCATGAATTTTGGAAAGAGCAATGCGAAAATTTATGTAGAGACGGAAAACAGCAAGACTTTTGGGGATGTAGCAGGACAAACAGAAGCAAAAGAGGATCTATTGGAAATTGTTAATTTTCTTCATGATCCAGGGAAATATACTCAAATCGGAGCAGTACTTCCAAAGGGAGTTCTTTTAGTCGGACCTCCAGGAACAGGAAAGACACTTTTAGCCAGAGCCGTAGCCGGCGAGGCTAAAGTTCCATTCTTCTCGATTTCCGGTTCAGAATTTGTTGAAATGTTTGTAGGAATGGGAGCTTCTAAGGTTAGAGATCTTTTTAAGCAGGCAAAAGAGAAAGCTCCATGTATTATATTCATTGATGAAATTGATGCGATTGGAAAAAGAAGAGATGTGTCCGGATTCAGCTCCAACGATGAACGGGAACAGACATTAAATCAGCTTTTAAGTGAAATGGACGGTTTTGACGGCAATGAAGGTATTGTTATTTTAGCTGCAACGAATAGACCGGAAATTCTAGATCCTGCACTAACAAGACCGGGCCGTTTCGACCGAAGAGTTCCTGTAGAATTGTCGGATCTTAAAGGCAGAGAAGAAATTCTAAAGGTACATGCGAAAAAAGTAAAAACAGAAGAGGCTATAAATTACCGAGATATAGCACTTTTAACTGCAGGGGCAAGCGGTGCGCAGCTGGCCAATATTATCAATGAAGCAGCACTTCGAGCTGTGAAAAACGGTAGAGACAAAGTATCCCAAGAAGATTTGCAAGAGTCGGTAGAAGTGGTTATTGCTGGGCAGCAGAAAAAAGGCATGGTTATTTCTCCGAAAGAAAAAGAACTGATCGCATATCATGAAGTAGGCCATGCACTGGTAGCGGCGATGCAGACCCATTCTGCTCCCGTAACGAAGATTACTATTATTCCAAGAACCAGCGGTGCCTTGGGGTATACGATGCAGGTAGATCAGGAAGAAAAATTCTTGATGAGCAAAGAAGAAATTTTCAACAAAATAGTAACAACTACCGGAGGAAGAGCAGCGGAGGAAGTTGTTTTCAATACGAAAACGACAGGTGCTTCCAATGATATCGAGCAGATTACAAAAATGGCACGAGCCATGGTTACACAATACGGGATGAGCGATGAATTTGGAATGGTACAGTTAGAGTCCGGCCAAAGCAAATATATGGGCGGCGGTACGAATTCTATGGCTTCACAGCGAAAAGCTTCTGAAATCGATGATGAAGTGGAAGGAATCATTAAGTCAGCCCATGAAAAGGCGAAAAAGATTTTAGAAGACAATATCGACAAGCTCCATGAGATCTCGAAATTCTTAATCCAAGAAGAAACGATCACTGGAGAACAATTTATGAACATTCTAGATCTTGAAGATACGGATAATTCAGAAGAAGTTCATGCAAATTCAGAGATTGAGAAAGACAATATAGCAATAAAAGAAGATTAAAAAAGGCAGGTTTAACCTGTCTTTTCGCTTATAAAATATAAATATGGGTTGGATAAGGGGATGTAAAATGAGAAAAAAGATTATCCTTAGTATTGCTTTTGCAGTGATACTTGCGGTAGCTGTGTTTATGATTTTGGAATGGAGGAAGACGGATTATCAGAAAATTGTAGATCATTTTAATAAAGAATCTGTGGAAGAAATCAATAAAAGAATCGAAGACAAGGATTCTTTTATTATTTATATTGGTTCAGAAGAATGTCCTTATTGTGTAGAATTTGTAAAATTATTAGGAAATAAATACAAAGAAAAGAAATTTGAAATGACTTATTTGGATGAAAAAAAGGGAGATACTCTAGAAAATATTCAAGCATTTAGAGAACAATACGGTATAGGATTTATACCCAGGGTGCTTGTGGTAAAAGAGGGAATAGTATCGGCTCCAGAAACTCCCGAAAATCAAGAAGAAGTCAATCGATTCATTGATGAAAATTTCTGAAATAAGAAATCATTTAAAAAATGTGAAGTGTGAAAGAGGGGAGAGGGGAGTTGTGGACGAAAATAAGAAGAATGCTTATTTTCTACGTTTGAAAAAGCAAGTTTTTTTGCTGTTTAAATATCAGTATATATTACTCAAGAATTATGAAAGTGAATTCTGATAAAAATAAATGTAAAGCTTTGCAGCTCTTCTACAGTAGTAAAACTCAAAAACCAGCCGAAAGGCTGGTTTTTAATTCTTTGCCAGGTTGTGAAGGGATCCTGCCTGGGCTGCTATGCAGACCGCCTATTTCTTCCACTTCTCATAAGCGGCAGCAATCGGCGGGATAATAATTGTTGCTACGACCATTTCCGGGATGCCGTTTGTAATTCCGATCGCTGTCAGTGCGGATAAAGCGGATTCGGCAGGCTGTCCGATGGCTTCCATATATCGTGCTCCGTAGAAAAGGTATATAGAACCAAGGACCATTACCGTATGGGCAAGGCTTGTAAACATTGTAGTAAACAGCACTTCTGGATTTTGATCTTTCAGTTTTACATTCCAAACCAAAAGAATGACAGAAGCGATTAATAAAAGAATGGTTGTTAGGATTCCTGCATCCTTTTGAACAGCGTCCCATAGACGATAGATTAGGAATAGAATCATAATTGCCCAGATTGCAATGGAAATATATTTAGAGAAGGGCTTCTTTCTCTTTTTAAAATAAAGATAAAGATATCCTGCGATAACGCCTAAAAGGATCCGAGGCAGTACAGAAACTAAAGGATTCCAGAAAACAAAGGATGTTATTGTGGGGCGCATGTAGGCGTTTGCAAGGCTGTAGAGTCCAAATATCAGTCCTACGGCTCCTCCAACAAAGGGGCCGCTGGTGATTCCAGCTAAAAGAACCGGAATATGCATAGTTGTAGCATTGATTACGCCGATGGGAATAAGTCCGAGGGGCGTAAGGCCTAATACGATACAAATCCCGCCTAAAAACCCGATGGTTGTCAATTGTCTAATATTATTTTTCATTTTTTTCATTGATTCCTTTCCACGCAGGAATGCCCATGAGAGGCTCCGCTGCATATATTGAATTTTCTATAGCTCTCATCATTACAATAGAGGCTAAACTCCCTGTCTGGTTCAGATCGGCTTTTACAGTACCGGTAGAAACAGCAAAGATCGTATCGCCGTCGTTCATAGTATGTACAGGACGGATACTTCTAGCATAGCCGTCGTGGGCCATTTGTGCAATCTTATTGAGTTCGGTTTTTGAAAAACTGCCATTGGTTCCAATGACTCCGATGGTAGTATTTGAAGGAGCAGAAGATGGCGGGGATTTTTCTAAAAGTTTTAAAGTAGGGATCAGTTTCATAGAGCTGCGGTCGTATACGCCTGCGATCTGATTATTTTTTTCGTCATAAATATCGCCGAAGCTGTTTGTGACAACGACAGCTCCGATCCATAGATCGCCTATTTTCATAGAAGCCTGTCCTAAACCGGCTTTCATTGCTGAATCGAAACCTAGATATTTGCCTACTGTTGCCCCTGTTCCGGCACCTATATTTCCTTGAGAAGTATCTATTGTCTTAGCAGCAGCGGCTGATTCGTATCCCAGCCGGGCATCGGGAAGATGGTCAAAGTCTAATACAGCAAGGTCAAAAATAACAGCAGCGGTTACGATGGGAATTTTACACATGCCCATATCAAATCCAATAGACTGTTCCCGCAAGTATTTCATTACACCGGTTGCACAATCAAGTCCAAATGCAGAACCGCCGGAAAAAGAAATTCCATGAACTTTTTGAACGAGGTTTTCAGAACGCAGAAGATCTGTTTCACGGGTTCCGGGAGCGGATCCTCTTACGTCTACTCCGCAGGCAGCGCCTTCGGGAAAAAGAAGAGTTGTGGTTCCAGATGTCTTGATATCGTTTTCTGCATGTCCTACCAATATATTTCCAATGTCTGTAATTGATCCTGTATGCATTCTATTTCCTTTCGAAAAAGAAGGATAAGAAATTTTCCTCAGAAAGTTTCTTTATCCTTCTTTTATTTTTATAATTTGCCTTGATCTTTTAAAGCACCTAGATAATAAGGCAGCTGAATTTTCCACCATGGCCAGTCGTGATCCACATCATAACCCCAGTAATCTACCCAAGCAGGGATGTTTTTCATTTCAAAGGCTTCTTTCATTTTGCCTGTATCCTTTAAAGTATCTTCTTCCCAGCGTCCCTGACCGGTAACGATAATAATATCTCCTTTTCGATAATGATCGATAAACCAGCCGTCGTTTTGATTCCAAATATAGTCTACTGGAGAATGTTCGTAAATATTAAAGTCGTTTCCATAATCTCCTACGAATATACGAGCATCATAAACGCCGCTCATAGCGATTACCGTATCAAATGCGTCTGGATGGCGTAGGAAGATATTTAATGCGTGATACGCTCCCATACTGCAGCCTGTAGCGATAAATCCGCCGTCGTAGTTGTATTCGGATTTAATAGAGCTGATAAGTTCGTTTATAATATAGCGGTAATAATCGCTTTGTCTAACGGCACGATCATGGGGGATCATCCAGTCTGCAAGAAAAGCATCTTTATCTACAGAGTCCGGAGTGAAAACCTGAACAAGCCCTTGGTCGATAAACCAAGAGATGGCATCTATCATGCCGAAATCTTCGAATTCATGAAAACTTCCGCCGGAGGAAGGAAATACTATAATAGGTTTTCCCCAGTGACCGTAGCGTTTGTAAGTCATGTCTCTTTGAAGATGGTGGGAATAAAAAGTATGTTGTTCAATATTCATAGCTGCTCCTTAATTTTCTTGCCAGATTTCAGAAATGATATGATCCATCTCTGCTCTTTCCGGTGTTCTTAAAATAAAACCTACATCTCCCATGATTTGAGAAAAGATTCCAGGGATGGATTCTATGCTCATAATCTGCTCAGAGTAGCGGTCTTTAATTTGTTCTTCTGTATAGGTGTAGTTTCTGAAAGATTTTCGGCTTACATAACAGCAGAAATACGGTCTCTCTATAGTTGAACTAAAGTGCTGGTCCACAACTACATTTGCGTATTCCCGGTAGATGTCAAAATCATTGGCGTAATTCCACATTTCTGGAGTATTTCCTCCAGGAAGTCTGCAGTTGAGTTCCAAAGCCATCAAGCTTTGATCATCGCTTTTTCTGAAAAACTCGATATGGAAAAACCGTTCCCTTATATCAAAAGCTTTTACGCATTGGCATCCATAATCCTTTAAGTCTTCTTCAATATCTCTCGGGACATAGTAATACATATCCGTGTCTAGATGGGCAATTTCGATAACAGGGCGGTCATATTTCAAACAGCAGTCGAAAACAATATTTCCCTCTTTGTCTGCTAAGCCGTCATAAGTCACGATTGCTCCGTCGATAAATTCTTCCATGATGTATTCGATATGGGATACTTTTATAGAGAAGAAATGTTCGAGTTCTTCTTTGTTTCGAATTTTATAAGTATCGGAAGCGCCGACACCTTCATTTGGCTTAATACAGACGGGATAGTTTAATTCTGCTATAAGGCTTAAAGCGTCATCGTAACTTGTAAATACGCGGCCTTTAGCTACAGGGATACCACAGGAGCGGAATACTTCTTTCATTCCAGATTTTTTTTGGATTTTATCCATATCGCAGCTTTTATAGCCGAAGACATTGAAGTCGGTTCGGATTCGAGCGTCTAATGATAGCCAATATTCGTTATGGGATTCTACACGGTCGATCTTTCCGTATTTATGGGTGAAGTATCCGCAGGCGCGAAGTACTTCTTCGTAATTTTCTAGATTATCTACTTTATAATATTCTGTCAAACTGCTCTTTAAACGGGGGCTTAGACTATCATAAGATTCGTCTGCTATACCTAAAACATTTACACCTTTTTCCTTTAAGTGAACAGCAAAGTTTTCAAAGATATAAGGGAAATGAGGGGATATGAAAATATAATTCATGATGGGGCTCCTTCTTCTAATGCGTTAATGGATTTGTCTATATTGAGTATATTCTATCATTTAAGGAAAAGCTTGTAAATATAAAGGTTTTTATGGAAATGAAATTCATGACTTCAGCTATTTTGATGATATACTATATATATTAAGGAGGTAGAAGATGAATCCTCAATTTAAAAAAGGTATTTTAGAGCTGTGTGTTCTGCACATACTGCTGCAGGAGGACAGTTACGGTTATGACATAATCGACCAGCTTTCAGCAAATATCGATATATCAGAAGGAACGATTTATCCGATGCTGAGGCGTTTTCAGAAGGAAAAAAGAGTAAAAACCTATTTGCGAGAATCCTCCAGCGGTCCCCCAAGGAAATATTATTCCATTACAGAGGAAGGGAAAAAATATTATGAAGAATCCGTTCGGGAATGGGAAGAACTTATTCTGTCTGTAGAAAGAATTATGAAAGGAAAGGAAGAATGAAGCAAACAGAGTATCTAGATTTGATGGACTATTATTTTAGAAATGCGGACCCTTTAGTCTATGAAGAAATTAAGAAAGACTTTGAAGATCATTTTAGGCAAGGAATAGAAGATGGAAAAAAGGAAGAAGAGATTGCCCATGAACTGGGAGATCCGAAAGAAATTTTTCTAGAGTACAAAGAAGAGGGGATTATTGAAGAGAATGCCCGATTTGATTTTAGTATATTTGGCACAATATTCGATGAGATAGGCGAAAAATTCAGCAAAAAGAAAAAAAGAAACGAACTTCAAAACTACAGCCGAAATATTCCAGAACAAGTTCATAGAATTGAAATTGCTTCAGAAGGCTATGATATAAAGATTCGAAATCATAAAGAGAATTCTATCAGCATTCATTATATTTCAGAAAAAAGCGGAGATCTTCCGATACAGACAAAAGGTTCGCTGCTGAAAATTGGTTCCTTAGAGCCGAATCACCTTTTAAACCCTTCAGAAGCTCCCTATGTAAAAAAAGCTGAAATATGGATACCCGAGGGGAATGACATGGGTATTAATATTTGGAGTCTTTCGGGAAATTCAGACATCGATGTGTTAAATAATGATATTACCCTTCGAGTTGGAAAAGGA
Organism: Gallicola sp. Sow4_E12; assembly: GCF_052116305.1. Lineage (NCBI taxonomy): Bacteria > Bacillati > Bacillota > Tissierellia > Tissierellales > Peptoniphilaceae > Gallicola > Gallicola sp. Sow4_E12. The sequence goes on from NZ_JBQKLI010000008.1 coordinate 12,620, forward strand.
GAAATCCTCTTAAGATCCAAAGGCAGATCCGCTGTTATCGATGCGGCTTTAGCGAATGTAAAGGTGAGAGGGGATCAAAAGGAAATCTATATTAAAACAGCAGCCGGAAACATCGATGTAAATTCCAGAACGGCTGAAATGGATATCAATACGATTTCAGGAAAGGTTCAGGTAAGAATGCTGAAAAGCAGAGAACTTAAAATCCGTTCTATAAGCAGCGATATTCGTTTGCAGATGGCTGAACTGGAAGGGAAAGTGAAGGCTTCTTCTATGAGCGGAGAAATATGTATCGATAAAGGCATATCAGATGATGTTAAAAAATATGGGAAATCTATAGAAGAAAAATGGAGCGAAGAACATCGTTCGATTCATATGAGTTCTGTATCTGGAAATATAAGTGTAGAGAAGTTGTAGGGGGAAGAGGCGGGATTGCTGATGGGCCCAGGCAGGATGCCTTCGGCACCTAGGCTATAGCGGCACACCTGCGGTGGCCAGGGAGAGATAGGGAAAGACAGGGGAAGATAGGAAGTAGGTTATAGGGATGGTGGAAAATGCAAGGCATTTTCTTCATATAAAAAGGCGTCGTTAGACGTTTCCCGGGTTTCTATTAATATCTAGTTAAAAGATAAAAATGCAGGAGCACACGCTCCTGCATTTTTTAATTTAATTGATTTAGTTTGTTTAATTCCTTCATCGCAGTATCATAATCCTCTTGAACTCTAGGATCTGTTTTTGTCATTTTAGAAACAACAACGATAAAAATGCATGAAATCAGAAAAGCTGGAAGCAGCTCATAGATATTGAGTATGCCGCCCATTGGTTTTAACAGCAGCTTCCAGATAAAAACCATAACGCCGCCGCTTACCATACCTGCGATAGCACCTTCTTTCGTCGTATTTCTCCAGAATAAAGAGAACAGCATTAAAGGACCGAATGTTGCTCCGAATCCTGCCCAGGCAAAGGATACGATTTGGAAAATCACAGACTCTTCATCCAAGGCTAAGAATATAGCTACAAGGGAAATTAGAAGAAGTGTGATTTTAGAGATTCTCATAACCTGATGATCTTCTGCTTTTTTATCGAAGATTCCTTGATAAAGATTCTTCGCTACAGCAGAAGAAGCGATTAAAAGATAAGAGTCCGATGAACTAATTGTAGCAGCCAAAATTCCTGCCATCATAATTCCTGCAAGGAATGGAGGCATTAGTCTGCTGGACATTAAGATAAATACACTTTCCGAAGCCGAAGCTGTCAATAATTCAGTAGGATATAAAGCACGGCCTGTCATACCGATAAGTACCGCTGCTCCTAAAGAAATAATGACCCATGTTGTAGCTGTTCTTCTCGAAATCTTAATCTCTTGAGGATCCCGTATTGCCATAAAACGAAGCAGTACTTGAGGCACGCCGAAATAGCCCAGACCCCAAGATAATGTAGAAAGAATCGTGATGATCCCATAATCAGCAGGCTCTGCAGAAAAGACCGGCAGATTGTTTGCGACTTGCTGAGTCCCATCGACAAGGACAGGATCACCAATACCGACAAACTCTAAGAAGCCTGGAAATTGTTTTAGATTTTCCAGTACTGGACTAAGCCCTCCGGCAGCGTAAATTCCTACGCCGAGTACCGCGATTAATGCGATAAACATTACGATCGACTGCATAAAGTCGGATACGGATTCAGCTAAGAATCCTCCGATATAAGTATAAACGATAACAAATACAGCCCCTGCAATCATCATAATCGTATAGTCGAAATCAAATAAAGTGTTAAAAAGTTTCCCTACTGTTACGAAACAGCTGGATGCATAGACTGTAAAGAAAATTAGAATAAATAATGCTGCAATTCCCATGATTGTTTTGTTTTCTTCTCGGAAACGGTTAGAGAAAAAGTCTGGAACGGTTATACTGTTTCCCGCAACATGGGAATAGACACGAAGTCGTTTAGCTACAATAAGCCAGTTTATGTAGGTTCCCACACCAAGTCCTAGGGCTGTCCAAAAGGCGTCTGTAATACCTGTAAAATAAGCAACTCCAGGAAGACCCATTAAGATCCATCCGCTCATATCCGATGCTTCTGCACTCATGGCTGTTACATAAGGACCTAAAGACCGACCCCCTAAAAAATAATTATCCGTACTTTCATTAGACTTCTTCGCATAATAAAGTCCTATACCGATAATGATTGCCATATAACAAATCATGGCAAGCGATACTAAAAAATTATCCAATATTTCCCCTCCTAAAAAATCATAATAAATTTATTATATCGAAAGATCGTGATGGTGGCTAGTGCAGATAAAAGAAAGAGGGGTGAAAGGAAGAGATCAAAGAAAGTGTGAAAGAGGGGAGAGGGGAGTTGTAGAAGAAACATGGGGCGTGTTTCTTTTTTAGTAATGAAAATCTAGTTCTAGATTATCATCAGACATCGAAGATGATTATTCTATCAGACTAAAGCGAAAGTAGCGGGGATTTTACTCAGCTTAAAAAATTTATTAAAAACAAAATCTGTATTTAGGCTGTTTTTAGCAACATTCATAAAATTTGTATACACAAATTCGCGAAAAAAGAAAAGCGTTGAATTTCAGCTTTTCTAACACTCTTTCTTTTGTTCCATTGCGTAGAAGCAGCAGAACGGCTAACGACACCTTTTTTATATGAAGAAAATGCTCTGCATTTTCCACCATCCCTACTCCCTAAAACCTACAATCTATTTCCTATCTTTTCCCTCACATACAAACTTGTTTTTCGATTGGAGTTGGGTTCCTTCGATGACCCGAAGAACATTTGGTATAGCAAAATCGGAACTGCCGCATCCGTAGCCGATATTTTTCACTTCGAAATTCATGGGGCAAAACTCGTCTACCAGCTGAGCTAAAATGCAGGCTCCTGTAATTGTTACAAGCTGGCCTCGGATGTCGGTAGAATGGATGGGGATGTTTCGGCTTTTGAAAATTTCTAAAACAACAGGATCCGGGATGATTCTTGTACCATGGCGGCTTTTAAAGTGGCCTGTTCCAACATGTACAGCAGATGCTTGTATTTTTTTAGGAGAAAGGCTTTCTACAGCGGTGCAGGCGCCGACGATGTCGATATAGGTATCGATTAATTCGACAGAATTAAAATGGATCTTGTCTTTCGATGTATTGAATATTTTTGTTTTAGCGGCGATGTTTTTTTCGAAGGCCTCTATGGAATTTTGCTTTACGAAAGGAGATAATTCCGATTCCATTAGGACACGGAAAATGTCCTTCGGAAAAGTCTGCTCTGTTCTTTTCTTCGGAGAAAAATATTCCCAGTCAATATTTACATCTAAAAAAGTACAGGAGATTCCTTTTTTTACGGCAGGAGCGATTTCGATTGTATATCCTTCCAAAGGAAGTTTCGCAAGTTCTTTTTTTAGGACATTAATATCAAATCCTAGATCGATCAAAGCGCCTAGGAACATATTTCCGCTAATTCCTGATAGAGTGTCTAAATATAAAATATCCATGATTATCCTCCCTCAAATAATAAGGAAAGACTATCATAAAATAATACCCAAAACAATGGCGGGTTTCGTTATAATAGAGGGAAGGGATTTATAAGGAGAAAAAGATGACAATAGATAATTTATTTCAAAAGACAAATGAGCGGGTGAAAAACAAAGAGGGAATAGAGTATTGGACAAAAGAACATTCGATTCATATTGTTAACGACGATGTTTTTCAAAAATTTATAAAAGAGAAGGATGACAATGCGCTTAAAATTGTCCAAGAAATTAAAAGGTACTTTCGGCACAAACAGAAAAAAGAGTTGAAGATTCCCGATACTTCTCTCGTGGTAGAAATCTATGCTCACATTATCCCGGATAAAATAGCAGACTACCTGCCGGGAGCTATAGGGGATATTGTCCAAGGCCGCACAGAAATTATAGACTGCGGAGAAGAAGGACATGATCAAGACCGGTTTTTATGGGATAAGATTGCGGAATTTTTATAAATTAGCGGGATAATTGATTTTGTCATGAGATATTTTGATATAATAAGTACAAGAGAAGAGGTGCAGCATGGAAGCAGTATTTATTGCAACAACAGTATTAGGCTTAGAGGCGATCGTAAAACGAGAGCTTATAAAATTAGGATATGAAGATATCAGTGTAAAGGACGGAAAAGTCGAGGTAAAAGCTCCGTTGGAGGATGCTGCGAAGCTCAATATTAATCTTCGCTGCGCAGAACGTGTTTTATTAAAATTCGGAGAATTTGAAGCTTTCACTTTTGATGAACTTTTCGAAAAAACGAAAGCTCTGCCATGGGGAGAGCTTTTAACGGAAGATGCATTTTTTCCAGTAGACGGCAGAAGCCATCAGTCGAAACTTTTTAGTATCTCAGACTGTCAAAGGATTGTAAAAAAAGCTATTGTGGAAAAAATGAAGCTAAGCTTTGACAGAGATTGGTTTGAAGAAGAAGGGCCGAGGTACCGCATTGAAATTTCGATGTTAAAAGATGTTGCTACGATTACAGTGGATACTTCAGGGGATGCTTTACATAAACGAGGTTATCGAGATCGTGCAGGAGATGCCCCGTTAAAAGAAACATTAGCGGCAGCAATGATAGAGCTTTCTTATTGGAATCCTTCCAGAACTCTTTACGATCCTTTCTGCGGTTCGGGAACGATTTTGATTGAAGCGGCTATGATCGGGAGAAACATCGCACCGGGGATCGACAGAGAGTTTGATGCCCAGTATTGGCCTGCTATAGGGGAGGATGTTTTTAAAAAAGAAAGAAGAGAGGCGCTAAACTGTATCGACCATTCTGTAAAACTTCATTTGCTTGGTTCGGATATCGATAAAAGGTCGATTCTTCGGGCTAGAGATAATGCAGAAAATATGGGTGTCAAAGACGACATTCAAGTTTTTATGAAAGATATGCGCGATGTTGATCTGGAAGACAACTACGGAGTTGTTGTTACCAATCCTCCTTATGGAGAAAGAATGGGAGAGTTGGGAGAAATAGAAGAATTGTACTTGGATTTCGGCAGAAAGATGAAGGATTTCGAAACTTGGTCTGTATATCTTCTTACAAGCTACGAAAGATTTGAAAAATTGTATGGAAAGAGAGCAGATCGAAAGCGGAAATTATATAATGGGCGGATAAAGGTAGACTATTATCAGTTTTATGGTCCGCGCCCGCCGAAAAAAACTGAATAGGATCGGAAGTTATTAATAGAATTTTAGGGCAGAAAAGATGACAAAATCTTTGAAAGCCCTTGTTGTCTATGTTATCATTAAGAGGATTAACAACCATTAAAGGGGGCTATTGTTATTGTGAATACTTATATCGACGAAATAAATCAAGAAATCAATTCAATACGTCCTGATTCTTATGAACTTTTGGACTCGATCGTGGATTGGGTTAGAGTTATCGATAATGAAGGAACTATTGTTTTTGCCAACAAGAGTATGATCAAGAGTCTTCAAATGGATCCGAAGGGGATGAATTGTTTTCATGAACCTTTAAAGGGAGTTCCTAAATCTGTTTATAACGGAAATCTTCCTTTTACAGGGATTGTTAAAGAAGAAAGAAGAGTGAAAAACAGAATTTATTCGATTCAAAGTTCTCCAGTGCTGGATCATCATGGGGAGATGAAGGGCAGAATAGAGGTTTTTCGAGATATTACCGGCGAAAACAATGTTAAAATAAATTTAATCAATGCGAATAGAAAGCTGTATCATAATATTTCATTTGCAAAACTTATCCAATCTCAGATTTTGCCAGCGAAGTCGGTGAAGTCTGGACTGAATATCGATTATCGATACATACCTTCTGATGAACTGTCTGGAGACTTTTTCGATATTATTCGGGTAAATGATGATCTTACAGCGATTTATATCTGCGATGTAGTGGGGCATGGAGTAGGAGCATCAATGCTTACAATGTTCGTTCAGCAGTCCATGCGATCTATTATTGTGGAGAAAAATTTATGCCAGCCGAATGAAGTTCTTAAAGACCTTCATAAAAAGTTTGAACGGCTGCAGCTGGGGGATGAAAAATATCTTACAATGTTCTACGGGCTGTATCAGAAAAGTACTAGAAAGTTTTTCTACAGTAACGCTGGCCACATTGCCCTGCCGTTGTTGATTAAAAAACATAAATGTCATAATCTCCAAGCAACAGGATTTCCGATCGCTCCTATGTTTGCGGATTTTGACTATAAAGAACAATCGATTCATTTCAACTCTGGAGAAAAAATTCTTTTATACACGGATGGAATTACAGAGACTCGAGATTTCAAAGGGGAACTTTTTGGAGACGAAAGGCTATGCGAAGCAACTAGAAAGGCAGGCAATAATCTTTTAGATAATATCATCCGCGAAGTAAATGAGTACAGATGGGGCGAACAAGAAGACGATATCGCTTTATTGCTGGTGGAAGCTCTATAAGGAGGAAGTTCATGAAAGTAGATTTTTCAAGACTGGACATGGAAAAAAGAATGGAGACTCTAAAAGGGAAATCTTTAGAAGCTCTTAAAACTTTAATAGAAGGAACGGGTCCGGGAAACGATTTTTTAGGCTGGGTGGATCAGCCTGTGGAGTATGACAAAGAAGAGTTTTCTAGAATTCTGAAAGCAGGAGAGAAAATCAGGGAACAGTCTGATATTTTAGTAGTGATCGGAATCGGCGGAAGCTATCTAGGGACAAAGGCAGTAGATTATGCATTATCCCCTTATTTTCCATCAAAAGACAATTCCCTTCAGCTAGTGTATGCCGGACACCACATCAGTTCTACGTATATGAATGAACTTATAGAGTTTTTAAAAGATAAAGAATACAGTATCAATGTTGTTTCAAAGTCTGGAACGACAACAGAGCCTTCTATTGCGTTTCGCTTCTTAAAAGAAGAAATAGAGAAAAAGTATGGCGAAGGTGCTAAAGAGCGGATTTATGCCACTACAGACAAAGAAAAAGGTGCATTGAAAGGCTTAAGCGATGAAATGGGTTATGAGACATTTGTAGTCCCGGATGATATCGGAGGACGCTATAGTGTTCTTTCTGCTGTTGGGCTATTGCCTTTAGCGGCAGCCGGCTATGATATAGAGGCCCTCATGGAAGGGGCGAGGGCTGCTAGAGAAAGGTATAAAGAACCCTCTTTCGAAAAAAATGATGCTTTAAAATATGCAACGGCTCGAAATATATTATATAAAGACGGAAAAGTCATTGAGATACTGGCGAATTACGAGCCTGCGTTAAAATATGTGGCAGAATGGTGGAAACAGCTCTTTGCAGAGTCTGAAGGAAAAGAAAATAAAGGAATATTTCCGATTTCGACAAATTTCACTACAGATCTTCATTCCGTAGGACAGATGATTCAGGAGGGGGAAAGAAATCTTTTTGAAACTGTCTTAGAAGTGGAAACACCAAGAAAAGATTTAAAGATTCCTCACGATGAAAGTGATCTTGACGGACTGAATTATCTAAGCGGAAAGAACATGAGCTATGTGAATAAAATGGCTATGGAAGGAACTACAAATGCCCATTTGGAAGGGGATGTTCCTAATATCCGTATTATTTTAGAAAAAATCGACGAAAAAGAATTAGGAGAATTAATCTATTTCTTTGAAATATCTTGTGCTGTGTCAGGATATATGCTTGGAATCAATCCGTTCAATCAGCCGGGTGTGGAAGCATACAAAACACAGATGTTTAAATTATTGGAAAAACCAGGCTACTAAAAAATGGAGAAAGCATATGGAGCAGTACAGGTCTTATCTTAAGCAAGTCTTAAAAAGAACAGGACGAAATTTTATAGATTATTTGAAAGCGCTGTTGATTTTATCGGCTATCACCTTAGTCATAACAGCCATCGGATTACGAATATTAAATGTGGAGCATTTTATACTAAAGGCTATTTTAGTTGCAGTGGTGGATTTCATACCGATACTTGGGTCGGGAGCGGTTCTTATCCCGTGGATGATCTTAAGAGTAATTACAAACGAGCTGCCCTTAGCAGCAGGGCTTGGAGTGATATTTGTAATTAATGTAGTCATCCGTCAACTAGCAGAACCTTATGTGATTGGTAAATCCTTAGGAATCAGACCGATCTTTTCAGTGGCGATTTTTCTTTTAGCATGGATTGTAGGGGGACCTGTTGGAATTGTGGCAGCAACCTTTATAGTTTTGATTTTCAAATCCGTATTAGAAGTGGCGGATGTACAGACAGATGCTAGAAAAGAAAAGATCGAAAAGAGACGACGAAGATCTCGTCGGATAGAAGAGCGCAACCGAGACGAATTTTTATAAATAATTATTGTACCTAAATCCATGAAATGAATATCCATTCTTTCATGGTTTTTTATGTGAAAAATTAGGAGGAATTATGAGTTTAATAATGGATTTGCACAATCATTGCGAATTTTCTTTCGACAGTTCCACTCCCATGGAAAAAAATATAGAAAAGGCTATAGAATTAGGCATAGATTATCTTTCTATTACGGATCATCTTGATTTATTTTATCCTCATGAAGATTATCGGAAAATGCTGGATATTGAAGGCTATTTCGCGAAGTATAATAAATTGCAGGAAAAATACAGCGGTAGGATTAAATTCCTTTCTGGTATCGAAGTGGGAATTCAGACAACGACTGCCCAAGTAAATGATGAAATTGTGAGAAGTTTTCCTTTTGATTTTGTAATAGGTTCGATTCATGAAATCAACGGAGAAGACCTGGTTACGGATTTTGTGATAGAGAAATTTAAAGATATAAAAGATTTTTATAAGTATTATTACGAAGAAACGCAAAAAGCGGTAGAGGAATCGAAAGAATTTGATGTTTTAGGCCATATCGATTATATGGATCGTTATATAGATGATATAAAGAGTATTCCAGATATCTGCGAATATAAAGAATATTTAATTCCTACTTTGAAGAATCTCATTTCCAGAAATAAGGGAATTGAAATAAATACTGCAGGACCTCGAAAGGGACTTCCTTATATGCATCCTAAAAAGCAGGTTTTAGAATGGTATAAAGAGTTGGGCGGAGAGATTATCACTATCGGAACCGATGCGCATCAAGCGAAAGATATCGGAAAAGGGGTGGAAGAAGCTGTAGAACTATTAAAAGAATGCGGCTTCGCTACAGTTTCTGTTTTTGAAAAGAGAAAAGAAAAGAAAATATTATTGTAGAAAGTTTACTTTATTTTAATATCTTTAAATTAAGACATTTCGAAAGCCCTGTCTTTATAGATAAAAACACTCGGATATAGTAAAATAAAGCTGAGGGGATGAACAATGTCAAATAATAATAGAAGAACTTATTCCGGGGAGCGTCGGAGAAGATCTTCTTCTAGCAATACTCAGGAACGAAGAAGGGCTCGAAGAGAAAGGTCTGGTTCAAGACCGAATCTTTCTGAAAGGGATTCTCTAGAGTATAGAAGAAGACAGAGAAGGCTTCGTGAAAAAAGAATAAGAGCACAAAGAAGGCGGAGAAGATTATTTCTCTTAGTTCTTGTTTTTGTTGTGTTCTTAACAGGAAGAAGTTTCATGAGTTTAATGAATAAAGAACCGAATAAAGAAGAAGTGGCAATCACAACAGTAGATTCAGGCGGAGGAATACCAGAGGGCAGCAATACAGCTCAAAGCGCAGGAACTGTTGAAAAGCCGGTATTCGGCACCTATGAGAAAAAGAACTGGATACACAATTTAAACCTTGCTGCAAAAACGAATCCCAATGCAAAGCGTATCGTGGATAATATCGATAATTTGTCTGATCCGCTGATAAAGCTTTCGGGAAATAATTTCGATGCTATAGACTTCGTGGCAAAATCCATCGATCCTGCTGTAGAGAATAAATTCCGATATCCAGAAAGTATCAACAGTGAAAAATTTCCGTATTATATCCAATGGGATGATCGTTGGGGCTATGAAAAATATGCAGGAGGAATCATCGGCTATACAGGATGTGCGCCGACGGTTATGGCAATGGCAGTAAGCGGAATTACTGGAACAAAAACAACACCAGCTGAGATGGCAAAAATAGCAGAAGAAAACGGATTTAGCAACGACAGCGGAACAGGCTGGGATTATTATCCTTTTATGGCAAAGGAATACGGTCTTCAGCTGGAAGAACTGCCTAAGGACGATAGGCAGATGAAAAAACATCTGCAAGAAGGACACCCGATTATTATATCTGTAAAGCCGGGCCAGTTTACTCAGGTAGGCCATATCATGATGCTTGTAGGAGTAGATGAGGACGGGAAATATATTATAAATGATCCCAACAATCTTCAAAACACCCAAAAACATTGGGAATACAGTGAATTCCAAGGCGATTTGAAAAAAATATGGGCATTGTACAAGTAAGAGAGGCAGGATCCTTTTTAGATCTAGGAAAAATGAAAAGAGCCTGCGGCTGTTAAACTCAACAAACTTGTATACGATAGTAAGAAAGATAGAATTAGCCGAAAGCGCATTCAAAGAATGTTCTTTCGGTTTTTTTGCTGTTTTTTTATTCCTATTATTTAAGATGTTTTCGCATTATTTTTTAAAGGAACAGCTGCTTTCCTCTATTTCTATTAAGATAGGGTCAGCAGATTAAGAGAGATTTTTAAATAACTGCAAATAATCTATAGTTTCAATGAACGGCTGCTATTGTTTTTGCGTAGAAGAGTTCTTCCTGAGGTATAATAAAGACAGTTGAAAAGACGGAAAAATGAAAGGGGCACAAATGGAAAGATTAAGAGCTTACAAAAAAGAAATGGAATATTCCTATACTTTAGGACCCTTTCCCACTTTTGAGATTATAAAAAAACGGCCGGAGCTGATTATTCGGGTGATTTTGTCGGGAGAATTTAACGAGAAAGAAAAAATGATTCATTTGCTGGATTCAAAAGCAATTCCTTATACCTTTGAAGAAAAGACATTGGAAAGAATCGGCAATAAGAAAAAGATATTTGCGGCGGCGGTGTTTAAAAAAGAAATCCCTGAGATTGAAGGGGATAATCACCTGTTATTAGAAGAGGTCAGGGATATGGGAAATCTCGGCACAATTATACGAACAATGGCCGGGTTTGGTTTTAAGGATCTTGTTTTGATAGGAAATACCTGCGATGTTTATAATCCAAAGGTGGTCCGAGGCAGTATGGGTTCCTTCTTCAGCATACGCATTTCTGCGTTTAAAACCCTTGAAGAGTATCTTGAAAAATGGCCGAATCATAATCTATACGCTTTTGTCTTAGATTATAGCAGTCGGAAATTAAACGAAACCCAATATATTATGCCCTTCACCCTTTGTTTCGGGAATGAAGGAGCAGGTCTAAGCGAAGCCTTTTCTAAAGAGGGAATACAGAAAGTTTTTATCCCTCAAACGGATGAAGTAGATTCTTTAAACTTGACTTTAGCCTGCGGTGTGGGAATGTATGAAACATGGAGGAATTATGTATAAGCTTTTTGTATTTGATTTAGATGGAACATTAGTCGATTCTTTGGGAATTATTGCAAGAACCTTTAACAGCGTGTTAAGGCGTTACGGTCTTCCTAGTATTCAAAAGGAACATTTTAATTATTTTGCAGGAGACGGACCTGCAGTTCTTGTAAGAAGAGCAATAGAATATCTGAAAAGCGAAGGCAGGATTCAGCCCGGCGAAGAAGAGTTTGTGTTCCAAGGAGTTTATCCGGACTATTTGGAAACCTATGATCAGCTGAAGGACGACCTTACAAAACCATATGCGGGAATTGAAAAAGTTCTTTGCAAATTAAAAGAAGAAAACCGTATGATTGCAATTTGTACAAATAAAAGAAAAATGGCGGCGGAAAATTTAGTAGAAAGTGTATTTTCAGCAGAGTTTGATTATATCAGCGCCTTAGAGGACGGAATTTCCAGAAAACCTGAACCGGATATGCTTAATGTTGTTATGGAAAAACTTGGAGTTTCAAAAGAGGAAGTGCTCTACTTCGGCGATACGAATACGGATATGAAAACAGGGAAAAATGCCGCTGTAGATACAGTGGGGGTAACCTGGGGTTTTAGAGAAAGAGAAGAATTGGAAGCCTTTCAGCCCCAAGCAATAATAGATCATCCTAAAGAGATTTTAAATTTTTTAGATAAATAAAAATTTATTGGGTATAAATAAATTGTTGAGTAAATAATTTATTTATAATTGAAAGGAGAATTATAATGAGTGATTATCATGAATTACCTGAATATTTAGATGAAAAGACAAGAGGTCAAGTACGAGCGTTAAATAGTTTAAAAGAAGAGATCGAAGCAGTAGACTGGTACAACCAAAGAGTTGCTGCAACAGAAGATCCTGAACTAAAACAAATTTTAGAGCATAACCGAGACGAAGAAATCGAACACTGTGCTATGCTGTTAGAATACCTAAGAAGAAACATGGATGCTTGGGATGACGAATTGAGTACTTATTTATTTACATCCGATAATATTTTGGAAGTAGAAGAAAAAGGAGAAGCTGGTGAAGAAGAGGAATCTGCCGGCGACGATTTAGGAATAGGACAATTATAGTTTAGATTTTAAGAAAGGAGATTATTATGGGATTTTTAAAGAAAAATACTGCATTAGTCGGGGAAGAATTATGGGCTGAATTAGAAGGCCGCGCAAAAGAGGTTATCAGCTCTATGACCACAACACGAAGAGTATTGCAGGTATCTGGACCAAAAGGATTAGATTATAATGCTGTAAAAGAGGGCCGTTTAGATTCTGTAAAAGAAGGAGATATCGAAGTAGGAACCTATAGAGTAAAACCTCTTATCGAAGTCCGAAGAAACTTTTCTCTGCCTCGAACTGAATTAGATAATTTTTACCGCGGCGCTAAAGATATCGAGTTGGATAATTTAGAGCAGGCTGTTCGGGAAATTACGCTTTTTGAAGAAGAAGCTGTATTGAACGGCTATGAAGAAGGAAATATACAAGGTTTGACTGCTGCGTCAGAAAAAACTTTCGAATTAGGAAAAAGCGGAGACGAGATTTTAAGAGCCATTTCAGAAGCAAAATATTCCTTAATGGATAATTATGCTGAAGGTCCTTATGATTTGGTACTTTCTCCAGAAGCCTATGACCGTTTGAATCAGATATATGAAGGTGCTCCTCTTCTTCCGATCGTAGGAAAACTTCTTGATGGCGGAGTTATACTTCGTTCTAAGTCTGTAAATGGAGCTATTATGATCCCTCATCGCCACGAAGATTTAGAATTAACAATAGGACAAGACTTTGCGATAGCTTACGACAGCTATGATGAAGAAAATGTAAACTTCTTCGTTACAGAGTCCTTTACCTTTAGAATTTTAGATGAAAGCATTATTGCAGCATTCACTGTTAAATAGCAGATAAAAAAAGAGTAAAAGAGTGAAGATATTGTAGAAAAGCGGAAAGATACCGCTTTTCTTTTTTTGGTTAAATATCTTATACTTCTTTTGTATAGGAATTACTCTACAATCAAGACAACAATTCTTTATACATAATGACAGATATGGTTTTGAGCGGTAGCGAAAAATCAACTATCCCTATGGCCTAATTCCTAGAACCTATTTTTAGTCATCCCAGTCGTCATCATCATCGTCATCATCGTCGTCATAATGGTAACTTTGAACTTGCCTTCTGTTTTGCTGAGGGGCGCGTCTTTGTGTCTGCTGGCGTCTTGGAACTGAAGGAGCAGAGGGCTGTCTTTTAATAGGTGCAGGGGCAGCTCTTCTTGAGTTGTTGTCATTCTCTTGCTTCTGTTGTGCTCTTCGCTGTTCTTGGGCTGCTTTTTCTTCAGCGGCCTTTTTTTCAGCAGCTTTCTTCTCTTCTTCTGCCCTTTTCTTTTCAGCTATCTGCTTTTCTTTCTGCTTCTTAAGTTCATTTCGTCTGTTTAAGTCATCGTTTGTTTGATAATAGAAAGCTTTTGATCCTAATTGACTTCTTTTCTCTTCTGGAGTTTTGTTCCGAGCATCTTCATCATTCCATACATAGATCGTTTCGCTCTTTACAAGATATGAATTCAAAGATTCGTTCTTATCTTTTGCTTCCTTGTATTCTTTTAAATCCCCATCCAAGAGAATGACTCCTGTTTTTTTGCTGTTCTTTTGGATTTCCGCTACTATTCTTTTTAAGATGCCCTGATCCTCTTTTGGATAAGTAGAAGAGATAATGATTTCCGATCCGGAACTGTTGTTGGAATGCTCCACAAGTATCGGGATGAAGGTTTCCATCTTTTTTCCTTCCCAATCTTTCGGGTCTATAGACCCAGAAGGATCGAGTATTTTTTGATATCTCCGTTTTTTCGTACTTCTACCTCTATAGGGGATTGGGAAGAACCGACAGATACTGCGGCATAAGTTGTATCCCCAAACAAGCTTAAGTATAGAACAGATCCCATCATTAAAACGGCTAAAAAGAGGGCGGCCCCTTTCAAAATATTTTTCATCTTACTTCTCCTTTCAGTATTATAATAAGAAATAAATTTCCGAAAGGGAGTGTTTGGTTTCAAAAAAATATTTTCCCTTTCACTATAATATACAAAGGAGAACTCATTTTTCGGTACCAATTTTAAAAAAAGTGTGAGAATGGGGAGAGCTTAAAAAAAGAGTGAAAGAGGGGAGAGGGGAGTTAATGAAGAAACATGGAACGTGTTTCTTTGGTAGAATAAGTGCATATTTTTTGGTCTTATTTGGATATCGAAATATGAGTTTCTTTAGAAAGTATTATTTAAATTAAAGATTGAAATCTTATATAATAACATTTCCAATAATCCATCAATAAAATTTGTAAAACAACTATAGTCTCCAAACCAAATATCGAATTTCTATAATATATGTTTTAAAATCTAGAAAAGAAAAACGGTGTATTTCCGCTTTTCTACCATAACTCCACTCTATTTTTATACTCTACTCTTTTTCTGGCCGCCCTTGAGCGTGCCGCCTAGGTTGCGAAGCAATCCTGCCTAAAGCCTGAGTCCCGACAGGGATACCGCCTATCTCTCCCCTCTACCACACTTCTTTTCTGTAAAGATTTCTATCCCTTCTTTTTCTAAAAGTTCCGCAGTTTTTCCCATGCCCTCTATAACTGTTGCGCTGAAGCTTCCGTCGTAGATCTCTCCATAGCCGCAGGAGGGGCTTCGTTGTTTTAATACTGCTATATGAATATCATGTTCTTTTGCATATTCAAGAGCTTTTTCTGCGCCTTTTAGGAAAAACTCTGTATAATCCTTATTGTCTTTTCCGATGACTTTTCCTTTTATGATTTCGCAGGGAATTCTCGGGGTAGAAAGTCCTCCTTCTACCTCAGGGCAGAAGGGAAAGACCTCATGTTTTTCCTGCAGCTGGGCGATTGTTTCGTTGAAATTATTTCCTCCGTTATATTTGCAGTTTTCTCCTAATAGACAAGCGCTAACAAGAATTTTCATGAAAAAGCCCTCCTAAAGACTGATAAATTTCGCCTAATGGAAATCCTACAATCGTGTTGTAATCGCCCCAGATCCATTCTACGAAGAGTCCTGCTTCTTCTTGGATTCCATAAGCTCCGGCCTTGTCTTGGGCCTTGCCTTCCTTAACATATCTCTTTGCAGTATCCAGAAGTACTCCCTCTAGTTTTCGGAATTTTACAGCGGAGGAAAGATAAAAGTTATCATAGTTTTCTTTGTTTTTATACAGGCAGACTCCCGTTGTCACGTAATGAATGCGGCCGGATAATGAAAGAAGCATTTTCAAAGCTTCTTTCTGATTTTTAGGCTTGCCTAAGATTTGGTCTTCTAAAAGCACTGTAGTATCTGCAGTAATAAGAATTTCTTCTTCTTTCACAGGAATTGTTTCGGCTTTTGCCCTTGCGAGAAGTGCTGTTGCTATAGAGTTTTTTACGAGAGGATCTTTTTCATCGATTGAGGTCTGAAGTTCTTTTAAAATGGTATCTTCTTCCAGGGAAGGAGAGGTGCAGCGGACAGGTTCTTTTAGTTGTGATATCATTTGAATCCTGCGGGGGGACGAACTCCCCAAATGAATTTTCTCGTTTCCTGAAAAGATAAGACTTTTATTTAAATAACAAGTTTTGATTCGTTCTTCTATATTCATAATAACCTCCTGATTTTATTATAACCAATGAAGACTTATTTTTCTTTTCGAACTTTGATGTTCTTTATAGTAGAATAGAAGGAGGTAGAAAATGATTCGAAGAAAGGGAGTGATCCAGATGGAAATGAAAGAGCTGCTGCGGGAAGATTTAATGATATTAGAATTAAAGACGGACACAGAAGAAGCTGTCCTTGATGAAATGATCGAGAGACTTCATGAAAGAGAGGTCTTAAACGATCGTGAAAAATTTAAGGGAGAGATTTTGAAGGAAGAGCGTCAGGAATCTACAGGAATCGGAAACGGAGTTGCCATTCCTTATGCAAAGACAAATGCCGTATTGGAGCCGGCGGTGCTTTTTGCAAGAAGTTCCCAAGGGATTGACTTTGATTCTGTAGACGACATGCCTGTTTATCTTTTTTTTATGACAGCTTGTCCCGAGGGTTCGGAAGCGGAATATATCCATCCGCTGACAGATCTTTATAATTTATTATTAATCGACGGCTTTATCGACCGCTTAAGAAGAGCAGAAGATGCGGATGAAATATATGATTTGATTGATAGAGGACTTACAGGAGAGTTTGGCGAGCTTGGAGAGATGGAGCCGATAGAATATCATCCGTTTATAGCTGTAGTTACTTCTTCAAATAAAGGATCCAACTATGCGGATTTAGCTGTAGAGGCTTTTAGCGAAGCTGCAGAAGACTTAAATGTGGCGATTAAAGTAGAAGTTGATCATGAAGATGGAGTTGAAAATCCTTTAACAGAGAATGATATCGACCGGGCTTCTGGAATTATTATTGCCAGCGAGATGAAGATGAACCTTGAGCGGTTTCGAGGAAAGCATATTATAAAAGTTCCTGTTTCAGAAGGGATAAGACAGCCCCAAGCCTTAATCAATCGAATACTGGATCATATTCCCCAAGAGTTAAAAGAGGATGATGATCGGGAAAGAAAGCCGGGAAAAGAAAAAATGGGCAAACAGAAAGTCCGTTTTCTTGAAACCCTGCCCATAAGCATTTATACGTTTATCTCTTTTTTCATAGCAGGACTGGTCCTGTATGGAGTATCACTTCTTTTGCAGGGGAATTTCGGAGACAGCTACGTATATTTCTTCGCTAACACTTTAGGAAAAAGAATCCTGCAGTTTTTTATTATACTATTATCTGGTTTTATTGCATTAAAATCTGGTATCGATTCTGCCTGGCTGCCGGGTATGATCGCAGGATTTATTGCATTGCATATAAATAATGCAGTCATGACGGTTCTCGGCGGGGTTCTTGGAGGGGTGATGACCGGTTATCTCTATATCATTCTTCAGAAGCTATTGTCATTTCTTCCGGAAGAAATGGAAGATGCTGCTGAAACGATACTGCTGCCTTTATTTGGTCTTCTTTTAATCGGGGTTTTCATGATTGGCATAGTGCTTCCGATCTTGAATTCTTTTTAAGACGGTGTTAAAAATAGGAGAAATACAATAAGTACGGGTTTTATGATATAATTAATTATGAATTCATATTACATAATTAATAGGAGGGGTATCATGTTAGTTGCAGCGGATAAAATGTTAAAAGATGCATTAGAAGGAAAATATGCCATAGGCCAGTTTAATATCAACAATTTAGAGTGGACAAAAGCGATTCTACAAGCAGCAGAAGAAACAAAATCACCTGTTATTTTGGGAGTTTCAGAAGGTGCCGGCAAGTATATGACTGGATTTAAAACAGTTGTCAAAATGGTCGAAGGAATGGTGGAAGAAATGGGTATTACTGTACCTGTAGCGATTCACTTAGATCACGGTTCTTATGATGGAGCCTTAAAAGCAATCGACGCAGGATTTACTTCTGTAATGTTCGACGGTTCCCACTATCCTATCGAAGAAAATATAGAAAAAACAAAAGAAATCGTTGAAATCTCACACAGCAAAGGCATTTCAGTAGAAGCTGAAGTCGGAGCGATCGGAGGAGAAGAAGACGGAGTTGTAGGAAGCGGAGAAATCGCAGATCCTGAAGAATGTAAAAGAATTGCAGATCTTGGAATCGACTTCTTAGCAGCAGGTATTGGAAATATCCATGGTGTTTATCCAGAAAACTGGCAAGGACTAAACTTGGAAGTTTTAGCTGAGATTCAAAAGAAAGTCGGCGGAATGCCTCTAGTTCTTCATGGAGGAACAGGAATTCCAGACGATATGATAAAAGAGTCTATCGGACTTGGTGTTTCTAAGATCAATGTAAACACAGAATGCCAGCTTGTCTTTGCAGAAGCCACAAGAAAATATATCGAAGAAGGCAAAGACAGAGAAGGTAAAGGATTTGACCCTAGAAAACTATTAAAACCAGGAACAGATGCAGTAGTAAAACTTGTAAAAGAAAAAATGGACCTTTTCGGATCCAGCGGAAAAGCAGAATAAGAGTATTTAAAAAGCAGCTTGCATAGGCAAGCTGCTTTTTTTGCGGGTAATCTAAATTTTGAATACAGAATACCATGAGGGAAAAGAAGAGTGGCCGATCATTTCTAGCCAAGAACGGAAAAACCGTTATTGGGAAATGAGTGGCATGAGACCTGCAACCAAATCAAAATACCTGATTTGGGCTAGGGCTTCAGAGTGTGAAAGAGGGGAGAGCTTAAAAAAAGAGTGGAGAGTGAAAGAGTTGAGTTATAGTAGAAAAACGGAATAGCACCGCTTTTCTTTTTTTCAATTGTAGAGTAATAATATGATCTAATTTCTGGAGGTTTCTTCATGGATTCATGAATATTTTGATAGTTAATAAAATCCAAAAAATATGTACTTATATGACTAAAGAAGCATGTTTCATGTTTCTTCATTATCTTCACTCTCCACTCTCCTACTCTTCCACTCTTTTTTATACTCTACTTTTTTCCCGGCCGCCCTTGGGCGTGCCGTCTAGGTTGCGAAGCAAGCTGCCTAGAGTCTGGAGCCCGACAGGGATCCCGCCTATCTCTTTATAGCCATTTCCCAAAACTGCATTTCATAAATACTGCAGTTTCTAAAGATTCTATGGGCTTTTTCTAGCTGTTTTTTCGAAACTTCTTTTGCCAGTTCATTTGCTCTTTGTACAAGACCTTCTTTTAAGGATCTAAACTCGTCGCTGATATAAGAACTGATCCATTGTCCGTAGAATTCGTGTTCTTTTGCTTTCGGATCTTTTCCGTTGATTTTTTCTGCAATATAATGATAGCTCCATACACAGGATAGAATAGCCATTAGAATATCGAAATAATCTCCTTCGTATCCGCAGTAAAGCATATACTTCGTATAGCTTGTGTTGTCGATGTGAACTGGAGTGTTTTCGATTTCGTCTTCGGATATACCGATTCTTTCCATATATTTTTTATGGACATTTTCAACTTCCCATAAAACACCTGCGATGGATCCGGACATTAAGTTTTGATCCTCGAAGCTGTCGCATTTTACAAGGCCTAAGGAAAAAACTTTTACATAATCAAAAAGATAGATATAGTCTTGGATCATATAGTATCTGAAATGATCGATGTTCAAGTCTCCTTCGGCTATTCCTTTTACAAAGGGATGTTTTAAATACCCTTCCCATAAATCAAGGTTTTGTTCTAGCAATTCATCTGTAAATTTCATCCTGCCTCCTAAAGTTTTTTTAATAAAAAAGGAGTCCAAAACCTGATGGTTATGACTCAACTTTAAAAAGAGGCAAAAAGTCCTCTCGATTATGATTCCTACGCTGGCATTATCCAAACAGGTTCTTGGGTCGATCTCAACGATCCTCTCAGCAAAAAGCTCCCCATATTTTATTACTTATACTATAGCACAAGTAAAATATTTCGTCTAACGGATTAAGTAAACTGAAATAAAATATAAGTTGACAATAAAATAAAATGATTTTATACTAGAGAAGTTGGAGGTGCTAGTATGAATTACAATGTAGAACTCTTTGTCCATAGAGATTTAGAATCGCTTATGGAAAAGGGGAGAGAAATCAGAGGAAAATATTCAGGGAATAAAATCGACTTGTGTTCCATCCTAAGCGGAAAAACAGGAGGTTGCAGTGAAGATTGTGCTTTCTGTGCTCAATCTGTACATAGAAAAGGATGCATTGAAGAGACGGATTTGATTTCGAAAGAATCCCTATTTGATTATTGCAGCGAAATGGAAGGCAATGTAGACCGTTTTTCCATCGTGACTTCAGGAAGAACGATGGATGAAGATTTCGAAGAACTTGCCTCTTTTTATAAAGCGCTAGATGAAAAATACAGTTTTAACCTTTGTGCTTCCCATGGGTTTTTAACCCAAGAGCAGCTGAAAGAACTGAAAGACAGCGGGGTGAAAAGGTATCATTGCAATATAGAAACCTCCGAGTCTTACTTTCCAGAAATCTGCAGTACTCATGACTATAATGAAAAGATTGACATGATTCAAAAAGCCAAAGAGGCAGGTTTAGAAATTTGTTCCGGAGGAATTATCGGTATGGGTGAAAGTTTCGAAGACCGATGGGAGATGGCAATGACTTTAAAAGAGCTGAAAGTAGATTCCGTACCGATTAATGTGTTATTGCCTCAAAAGGGAACAGCCCTTGAAAATCAAAAAGTGTTGGAAAAAGAAGAGATCCTTCGTACCCTTCTTATGTTTCGTTTCCTTCTGCCGGAATCATCTATCCGATTAGCAGCGGGAAGAGGTCTCTATCCGGATTTTGAAAAGGAAATTCTCGACACAGGAATCGATGCCTTAATGACGGGAAATCTTCTTACAACGACAGGAAGCGATTTGAACAGAGATCAAGAACAATTAGATCTATTAGGATATGAAAGGATATAAAAATGAAAAACATGAATACCGTAGAAATTACAAAAATAGGGTTGGTAGCAGCTGTATTATGTATTATAGCGCCTTTATCCATACCCATAGGACCTGTGCCGATTTCTTTTACGAATTTTATTATTTATGTGGCAATATTTGCTATTGGCAGCAGGAGAGGACTCGTTTCTTATCTTGTCTATCTTTTGATCGGCCTTGTGGGTTTGCCGGTATTTTCCGGATTTAGCGGAGGACCAGGGAAATTGTTCGGCCCCACTGGAGGATATTTATTTGGATTTATTTTTATCTTTTTAATCAGCGGGTATTTTATTGAGAAGAATTACAAGGATAAGAAAAATACGATACTCGCGATGATAATAGGAACGGTTGTCTGTTATTTCTTTGGAACTATCTGGCTGAATATTCAAACAGGCATGGGACTTTCTCAAGCCTTTATGGCAGGAGTGATTCCTTTTATTCCTGGAGACCTTGTGAAAATAGCAGTCGCAGCCTTCGCCGGAGAAAAAATCCGAGAAGCCTTAATCCAAAACAAACTGTATGGGATTAAAGAATAGGCGGGATCCCTATCGGGACCCAGGCTCTAGGCAGGATTGCTTCGCAACCTAGGCGGCATTAAAAAAGAGTGAAAGAGTTAAAGAGTGGTAGAGTGGAGTAAAGGTAGAAAAGCGGGAATACCCCGCTTTCCTTTTTTAGATTATAAAACTAGTATTTTAGAAATTCGATATTTGGATTGGATACTATAGTTGTTTTACAAATTTTGCTGGTGGGGTATTGTATATATTGAAATATAAGATATTTTGATCTTGAGTTCTCGAGCCTTGTTTTTCAGAAGCTACTATTTTGATATTTGAATAAGGTCAAGAAAGGAGCACTTATACTACCAAAGAAACACGTTCCATGTTTCTTCAACAACTCCCCACTCCCCTCTATCACATTCCCCACTTTTTTTTAATAGCTTTTTTATTTCACCGAACTCTCGATTTCTTTTAGCCGTTTTTCTATGGAACGGGAGGTGCTGATGATTCTTGAGATGGTGAAGTTGAATATTTTTTCGTAATCCTTGTCTTTGTCGTCGTAGCGCTGCTGGATATCCCGGTCAAGCAGTTCTTCGAGGGCTTTTTTGTTTTTATCCGTTAAAGGGACGATATGCTTTTTATCGATCAGCTGGGTAATTAGGCTGAAGAGGATATAGAACAAGGTATTGATTTCCCAGATTTCCGTTTCTTTAACTCTGTTTTGGATAAAGCGTTTATCTTCTTCTATGGTTAAAGTTTCGTTGGTAATCGAGTTTAGTTCTGCGATTAAAGGAGAAATATGCACATCTCCTTCTTTTTCCAAAAGTTCTCCTAGTTTTTTTATAAACTCTTGTAAAATACTTCGATAATATTCTACGAGTATGACTTCTCTTCTCGGAGGAAGGATCAGATAATTGATTAAAAATCCAGTAGCTACCCCTACAAAGGTATCGATGATCTTAGATACGGAAAAAAGAATATAAGCCTCGTGGCTTGCGGGATTAAAGAGCATTATCGATATCGTTACAATCCCGGCAGTGATAATGGACTCCTGCCATTTTAATAAAATAAAAAGCTGTACAAGAAGAACGATAGCAAGTCCGATAGCAAAACTGTTTGTAAAGCCTGCGAATTGAAAAAGGCAGGCTATAACAGCACCAAGCACTGTTGCAGTCATACGAAAAAGAGCTATTTTAAAGGAACTGGAGATAGAATCATTGACAGTCATCAAGGCGGAAATTCCGGATAGAAAAGGAGCTTCTAAATGAAAAAAATTGGCAATGGCCAGCGATACCGCCACAGCTAAACCTGTTTTCACAGTTCGTATACTGGGTCTATATATAGAAAATTTCATGAATTTCCTCCTTCTCCTGATTTAATAAGATAATATATATAAAAGAAATGCCTTGGAAGTCCGATTAGAGCTGAGGATTCGATAGATGTCGGCTTTTCTAAGCCGCATAGGGGTTCTGTCTCTTTTTCTAGCCATAGTAAGATGCGGCATCTAGCTGTTAAATCAGCCAATTTGAGATTAGTAAATTCTGTTTTTTTCAAATAAAAAAACACGTTCTATGTTGCTTCATTAACTCCCCGCTCTCCTCTTTCACCCTTCCCATTTCTTCTCAGCCGTTTTATATATCATAACAAAGGGTAGTTATTATTACAAAGAACCTTTCACCCAAGCTTTGTTCTTGAAAAATTCTGTTATACAATTAGAGAAAATTATTATATAATATTTCTGCTATAAAAGGAAAAGCAGAGATGTTTTCAGATGAGAAGTCCATGGGGCTGGATCTTTTGCCCTAAGTAAAGGAATAGTTTTAAATAAAAGATCGCTGTGTGCTGTTCTTGTAAGAGGATTTCTCGAGATATAGAAGAATTCTGCACAAGAGAGAGATCTCTTGTGCTTTTTTAAATGGAGGAGATTTATGGATAAATTAAAATTATACGGGTTTAACAATTTAACAAAATCTCTTAGTTTTAATATATACGATATTTGTTATGCGAAAACAGAGAAACAACGCCAGCAGTATGTGGAATATATTGATGAGGAATACAGTTCAGCTAGAATTACTGCGATTATAAAAAAAATAGTCGATATGATCGGTGCGGAAATACTGAATGTATCCAGCCAAGACTATGACCCTCAGGGAGCCTCTGTAGCTGTGCTGATCGCGGAAAATAGAAGAAAGACCTCTGAAATACTAGCTCACTTGGATAAAAGCCATGTTACGGTACATACTTATCCCGAGTTTCATCCGGATAGTTCCATCGCGACGTTTAGAGTTGATATCGATGTAGCTACCTGCGGGGAGATTTCTCCTCTATCCACTCTAGATTATTTGATCGATTCTTTCGATTCGGATATTATAACGATGGATTATCGGGTAAGAGGATTTACAAGGAATCTGGAAGGGGAGAAGATCTTTATAGATCACCCTATAGACTCTATCCAAGACTATATAGAAGAAGAAACTTTAAACCGCTATGAGGTCTATGATATTAATGTAGATCAAGCGAATCTTTTCCATACGAAGATGAAGCTAAAGGAAATTATATTAGAAGATTATCTTTTTCACTTGGAAGAAGAGCTGGATGAGGAAGAAAAAGAAGAGATTACAGAAAGTATCCGCCAAGAGATGATGGAGATCTTTCACGGCAAAAACTTATACTAGGATGTGATGATATGGATCAGAATAGAGCGCCTATTTACGAAGCTTTAGAAGAATTTAGAAACGAAAGAATTGTACCCTTTGACGTACCGGGGCATAAACGAGGCCGGGGAAACCAAGCCTTAAAAAACTTTCTGGGAGAACGATGTGTATCTATAGATGTCAATTCTATGAAGCAGCTGGATAATCTCTGCCATCCTGTTTCCGTCATAAAAGAAGGAGCGGAGCTTGCAGCAGAAGCTTTCGGAGCAGACCATGCTTATTTTATGGTTGGGGGAGGCACTTCAGCAATACAGAGTATGATCTTTACAGTATGCAAAAGCGGCGACAAGATTATTCTTCCAAGAAACGTCCACAGAAGTGTTATCAACGCTCTTGTTCTCTGCGGGGCAAGACCTGTTTATATTAATACGGATATCGATGAGAGATTAGGGATTGCATTGGGTATGAAAGTAGAACAAATAGAAAGGGCGATAGAAGCTCACCCCGATGCAGTAGCGGTTCTTGTAAATAACCCGACCTATTATGGAATTTGTTCGGATCTAAAAGGGATTGTAGAGCTTGCCCATAAAAACGGTATGTACTGCTTAGCCGACGAAGCACATGGGACTCATTTTTATTTCGGTGAAAATCTTCCTATAAGCGCCATGGAAGCAGGCTGCGATATGGCAGCTGTCAGTATGCATAAGTCGGGAGGAAGTCTTACCCAGTCTGCATTTTTGTTAGCGAAAAACACCATAAGCTCTGGATTTATTCATCAGATTATAAACCTTACACGAACGACAAGCGCCTCTTATCTTCTTTTATCCAGTCTGGATCTGTCTAGAAGAAATTTGGCCTTGGACGGAAAGAGAGCCTTTCAGAAAGTGAAAGAACTTGCAGACTATGCCAGAGAAGAGATAGCCCATATCGGAGGATATTATGCCTTTTCAAATGAACTTATAAACGGCTCCAGCATCTACGATTACGATCAGACGAAGCTGACGATTAATACCAAGGGTATCGGACTGACAGGCATCGAGGTCTATGATCTTTTAAGAGATGAATACGACATCCAAATCGAGTTCGGAGATATGGGAAATATTTTAGCCTATATCGCCATAGGCGACCGGAATCGGGACGTGGAACGGCTGGTGGCTGCTTTAGCAGAGGTGAAAAGGAATTTTACGAAAAAAGAAGAGATTCACCACTATCATGAGAATGTAGAGCCAACAGTTTTAAAAACACCTCAGTTCGCCTTCTATGCTCCAAAGATTTCTCTGCCTATCGAAGAAACGGAAGGCAGAATCTGCAGCGAGTTTGTTATGTGCTATCCTCCAGGTATTCCGATTTTAGCCCCTGGTGAAGTTATCACACGAGAGATACTCGATTATATAAAATATGCAAAAGAAAAAGGATCTCAAATAACGGGACCGGAAGATATCAATATTGAAAGACTGAATGTGCTAGAAGGGAGTGATAAAGATGGATTTATGGTTTTCTGAGATGCATACAGACAATGTAAAATTATCGATTCGAATTGACAAACAGCTATACTCAGGCCAAAGCGATTTTCAAAGAATCGACGTTTTCGAATCCTATGATTTAGGGAAAGTTCTTGTATTAGACGGGTTTTTAATGTTTACAGAAAAAGATGAATTTATTTATCACGAAATGATGGTACATGTTCCTATGGCCGTTCATCCCGATGTAAAAAAGGTATTAGTAATCGGGGCTGGGGATGGGGGAGTTATCCGAGAGTTATCAGGGTATAAGAATATAGAACGGATAGATTTAGTAGAAATAGATCCGATGGTAGTAGAAGTATGCAAAAAATATATTCCCCAGACAAGCTTAAAAATGGAGGATCCTCGAGTTCATATCTATTATGAAGACGGACTGCGCTTTACAAGAAGAAAGGATGATTACTATGATCTCATTATAGTAGACTCTACGGATCCTTTCGGACCGGGAGAAAGTCTTTTTACAAAAGAGTTTTACGGCAATTCCTATAAAGCCTTAAAAGAAGACGGTATTATGGTAAATCAGCATGAAAGCCCTTTCTATCCTCAGGACGCCTTAGCCTGTAAAAGAGCTCATAAACGGATTGTAGACAGTTTCCCTATAGCGAGAATCTATCAAGCCCACATACCGACGTATCCATCCGGGCACTGGCTGTTTGGGTTTGCTTCGAAAACGTACCATCCATTAAAGGATCTAAACGAAGAACGATGGAACGAAAGAAAATTAGAGACGAAATATTACACCACAAAGCTTCACCTCGGAGCTTTTTATCTGCCAAAATATGTAGAGGAGATTATGAAAGATGTTGAATAATAATGAAAAGTTTATCGGATGCGATAAACCCTACGAAGAAGCCGATATTGTCATTGTAGGAGCACCCTTCGATTCTACAACTTCCTTTAGACCAGGAGCAAGATTCGGTCCGAAAGCGATGCGATGTTTGTCTGAAGGGCTGGAAACATATAGTCCAGGACTTCATAGAGATTTGACAGAAGAAAATATCTTCGATGCAGGGGATATAGAACTTCCGATCGGAGATACGGAGAAGACCCTTCGAAAAATAGAAGATACAATAACAAAAATTATTGCTGATGACAAGTTTCCGTTTCTCCTTGGGGGAGAACATTTAGTAAGTCTGGGAGCCGTACGTGCTTTAGCGAAAAAACATCCTGATCTTCATATTATCCATTTCGATGCCCATGCGGATTTAAGAGATGAGTATCTAGGAGTAAAACTGTCTCACGCTTCTGTAATGAGAAGATGTTGGGATCTGCTGGGAGATGGGCGAATATACCAGTTTGGAATCCGCTCAGGAGACAGAGAAGAATTCGAGTGGTCTAAGGGACACACTGAATTAAAACTATTTAATTTCCAAGATTTAATCGAAATAGTAGAGAACCTCCGCGGATATCCGATCTATTTGACGATTGACTTGGATATCCTAGATCCTTCTGTACTGCCGGGAACAGGAACCCCGGAAGCAGGGGGAGTAGGATATGTGGAACTTTTAAGGGAAGTGCGGGAAGTGACCGGAAGATCAAATCTAGTAGGATGCGACATGGTAGAATTAGCTCCTGCCATCGACCCTTCCGATATGTCCACAATGGTAGCAGGGAAACTATTAAGAGAAATAATATTAAGCATAAGTTGTTAAGGAGTGAAATATGGGAAAAGTATTAGTAATCGGCGCCGGCGGAGTAGCTAGCGTAGCAATTCATAAAATCTGTCAAAATGACGAGTTTTTCACAGAAGTATGTATAGCCACAAGAACAAAGGCGAAAGCGGATGCAATTAAAGAAAAGCTTGAAGGGAAAACAAAAACTGTTATTACGACAGAAGAGGTTGATGCAGACAATGTAGAGGAGCTTGTTTCTCTAATCGAGAAAGTAAAACCGGAGGCGGTTCTTAACCTTGCTCTTCCGTATCAAGACTTGACGATAATGGACGCTTGTCTGGAAACAAAAACCCACTATATCGATACGGCAAACTATGAGCCGGAAGATACAGCAAAATTCGAATATAAATGGCAATGGGATTATATGGACCGCTATAAAGAAGCTGGTATAACAGGACTGTTAGGAAGCGGATTTGATCCGGGGGTTACTTCTGTATTTACAGCTTATGCTTTAAAACATTATTTTGATGAAATACATTATATTGATATATTAGACTGCAACGCAGGCGACCACGGTTATCCTTTTGCTACAAATTTCAATCCTGAAATCAATATCCGAGAAGTCTCTGCGAAGGGTTCTTACTGGGAAAATGGAGAATGGGTAGAAACAGAACCTTTAGAAATCAAAAGAAAATATAATTTCCCTGAAATAGGAGAAAAAGGTATGTATCTCCTTCATCATGAAGAGTTGGAATCTCTAGGTCTTCATGTGCCGGGAATTAAGAGAATCCGTTTCTTTATGACCTTTGGAGAAAGCTATTTAACACATTTAAAATGTTTAGAAAATGTAGGGATGACTTCCATCGAACCGATTATGTTTGAAGGAAAAGAAATTATTCCGCTTCAATTTTTGACGGCTGTACTTCCGGATCCTTCTTCTTTAGGACCGAGAACTGTTGGCAAAACAAATATCGGATGTATCTTTCAGGGGGTAAAAGACGGTGAAGAAAAAACTCTTTATATTTATAATGTCTGCGATCATCAAGAAGCTTATGCGGAAGTAGGATCTCAAGCAGTATCCTACACAACAGGAGTTCCGGCTATGATCGGAACGATGCTTGTGATGAATGGACAATGGGAAACACCCGGAGTCTATACCGTAGAAGAATTCGATCCGGATCCTTTTATGGACGCACTAAACAAATGGGGACTTCCATGGCAGATAGAAGAAAATCCGGAGCTAGTGGATTAATGAAAACAACTAAAAGAAAGACTCCCTGCTATATAGTAGAGGAGTCTTTGCTGCGTAAAAATTTAGAAATATTAAAAGAAATTATGGACACCACTGGCTGCCATATTCTTCTGGCACAAAAGGCTTTTTCTATGTATAGTCTTTATCCGCTTGTCGGCGAATATATCTCTGGAACAGCCTCCAGCGGATTATATGAAGCAAGGCTTGGCTATGAAGAAATGGGCAAAGAAAACCATACCTTTGCTCCTGCCTTTCAAGAAGAAGAGTTTCCAGATATTTTAAAATATTCCGACCATATTATTTTCAATTCTTTATCTCAGCTGGAAAAATTCGAAGAAGAAACAAAGAAAGCAGGCAAAAGCTTTGGAATCCGAATCAATCCCGAGTTTTCCACCCAAGAAGGCCCTGCGATCTATGACCCATGTGCGAAAGGATCAAGGCTTGGTATTCCTATTTCACAGATAGAGGAAGAAATATTAAAAAGAGTGGACGGGATTCATTTTCACACCCTCTGCGAGCAAGGTTCGGAACCTTTAAGGGATACTTTAAAGGTAGTGGAAGAGAAAATCGGAAAGTATTTCCATCATTTAAAGTGGATTAATCTAGGAGGCGGCCATCATATTACAAGAGAAGATTATAATCGGGACCTGTTAAAAGAGCTGATCTTTCATTTAAAAGAATACGGACTGGAAGTCTATTTGGAACCGGGAGAGGCTGTTGCATTAAATGCTGGAACGTTGGAAACAACGGTTCTAGATATTATCGACGGAGAACCGAAGATCGGAATTCTCGATACCTCTGCCGCCTGTCATATGCCAGATGTACTGGAGATGCCCTACAGACCTCCATTGAAAGACTCGGGAGTTTTAGGGGAGAAAAAGTACAGCTATCGTTTCGGCGGACCGACTTGCCTTGCAGGAGACATCATCGGGGAATACTCCTTTGATAAGGAACTAAAATCAGGAGATATCTTGAGCTTTCAAGACATGGCGATTTATACCATGGTAAAAAACAACACCTTCAACGGAATGCCCCTTCCTTCAATATATTACAAAAGAGAAACCGGCGAACTGGAAAAGGTGAAAGAATTTGGATACGAGGACTTTAAAGAAAGACTTTCGTAAAAGGTAGAGCGCTAGAGTGAAGTTGCAATAGGAAAGTGGGAAAGATCCACTTTCCTTTTATTATATTAAGGAAGCATGTAGTCAGTTGGGATCGTTAAAGCGGATGCTTTCTAACGGACCTACCGTCAGAAAGATCCTGCCTTTTACACTAAAGCAGATAATAAATGCTTTATTTATTTTCCTCCCCTCTATCACACTCCACACTTAAAAAACGCTTAATCTTTTAACAGCTTTATCTGTAAGAACAGAGTTCAAATGTTACAAAACCCGTTATAAATATATGTTACTATTACTATAGAGGTGAAGGATATGGATACTTGGGAAGAGAATGGATTTTTATTTACAGGGGAAAGAAACTGCACTCTTATTTCTTATAAGGGAGAAGAATCTGTACTTAATCTGCCGAAAACTTCTAGGAACCGGAAGCTTGCAAAGATCGGAGCAGGAGCCTTTGAAGGTAATCTATTTCTTGAAAAGATATGGATGCCGGATTCTGTAACAGAAGTGGAAGAGGCAGCTTTTAAAAACTGCAGAAACTTAAAAGAAATACATCTTTCTGAAAATTTGTCTTCTCTTCCGGAGAATGTCTTTTTTGGATGCAGAAATCTATCCATTGTGAATATACCAGACAAGCTCACCCATATTCCCGGCATGCTTTTTATCCATTCTTGTCCTGTGAAGATAATGATCGGTAAAAATGTAAAGGAAATAAAAAATAGAGCTTTCAACGGCAGCTGCCTGCAGGAAGTTTCTGTGGATAAAGATAACCCGTATTTTATAAGCGACGGAAAGGGGATTTATTCGAAAAAAGGAGACAAGCTTCTTTCTTTGCTTGTGAAATGTTCTGCGTATAAAATAAAAGAAGGTGTAGAAAGAATCGGCGAGCATGCCTTTGAGAACTCTACTGAAATTAAAGAAATAGAACTTCCGGAAAGTTTAAAGATTATTGATGATTACGCATTTTTTTCTACAGAGATCACAAAGATCTGCTTTCCGAAAAAGCTAGAAAAGATCGGGAAAGCCGCTTTTAAATTCTGCCGTAATCTAAAATCTGCAGAACTTCCTGACAGCCTTCGGGTGATCGGAGATGAAAGTTTTTTCGATTCCGGTTTAACGAAAGTAAAAGTTCCAAAGAATGTGGCGAAAATCGGGATAAATGCCTTCACTATACGTAAAAATGAAATCGATACAAGAGGGGTAGAAGATTT
This sequence comes from Gallicola sp. Sow4_E12, assembly GCF_052116305.1. Classification (NCBI taxonomy): domain Bacteria; kingdom Bacillati; phylum Bacillota; class Tissierellia; order Tissierellales; family Peptoniphilaceae; genus Gallicola; species Gallicola sp. Sow4_E12. The sequence continues at coordinate 43,352 of NZ_JBQKLI010000008.1, forward strand.
TTCAGTAGATTCGAATAACCCCTATTATTATATAGACAATAGCGCTCTTTTTTATAGAGAAAAGGCAGGAAACAGGCTGCTGCTTCTTGTAAAAAACATTCCATCGAAATACAAAATTCCTGAAAAAACAGCTTTTTTATCCGATGATATATTTTCTTATCATGCTGAACTCATAGAAACTGCCCTTCCCGAGGGACTCAAAGAAATAGGAAATTATACATTTTATTATAGTAATTTGGAAAAAGCGGGCATACCGGATACTGTAGAAAAGATAGGGAATTATGCCTTTTATCAGACAAAAATAAAAGAAATAAACATCCCTGCTTCCTTGAAGATCTTAGGTAAAAATGCACTATCTACAAGAAGAAACCCGGAAGGGGGACGGTTTCTGGATAAAGTCTATGTAGATCCAGAGAACCCACGCTTCTGCGTAGAACAAGGAGCATTATACGCTAGGGAAAAAGAGGGAATCGCATTATATCTTTATTTCGGGAAAGAAGAAAGTTATTATCTGCCTTCCTATGCAGCCATTATTAAAGAAGGAGCTTTTGCAGAATCTTCTGTAGAAGAAGTGTTTCTTCATCGGGAGATTATAAAAATAGAAAAAGACGCCTTTATACAGTGCAAAGAGCTGAAACGTCTTATTATCGAATTGAAAGACGAAAGGGTCTGCTCTATGATTACTCTTTTTCTTCCTACACTGGATATGGTCTATGATGATTTAAACCGTTATTTAAACTGCATCTATTATGATGGAGAAGGAGAAGTGGTAGATTTTGAAGTCTATGACAGTCTTTTTCCCATTGTAAGGGACTGGGACGAAATGATACAAGTAGCCTTATCTAGACTGGAATCTCCCTGCAGCATCAACCCTAAAGGAGAAGAGCAGTATCGACGTTTTATCGACCGGAATTTTAAGAATATCTACAAAAGAGTGATCAACTGGGAAAACAGCCGGGGATTAGAAATTCTTCTCGAGATAAAATCTTTATCCAAAGATCAAATCGAGACAATGCTTGATTATACAAGAAGCAGAAATTCACCGAAGATGATTGCTTTTTTATTAAATTATATTAAAAACAATTATGCCACTGTAGAAGAGGACTATGAACTCTAGGAGAAATTATGGATGAACAACAAAGAAAAATTGAAAGGATAAGCCGGGAAGTCTGGAAACAGATGAGAAACGGACTTTTATTAAAATACCGTTATTTCGATAAAGCGCTTTTCAGCCTGACTCCGATTCCTCTAGATGTTCAGGAGCTGATGACAGATGGCAAGGGTATCTATTATAATGCAGAGAATATTTTAAAAAAATACGATCGCCAGCTGGAAGAGCTTTACAGAGATTATCTCCACATTATCCTCCACTGTATCTACTATCATCCTTTTCCAAGAAAAGAAGCAGATCCCTTAAGGTGGAACACCGCCTGCGATATTACAGTAGAGGCTATCCTTTATGAGTTGACGAAGAGAGAAAGCTATAGAGGACTCCGAAGCTTTAAACAGGAACCTTTTATTCAGGAATTTAAAGAAAAGCTGGGGGTTTTGACTGCAGAAAAACTCTATTATCATCTAGAAGAATTAAAAGAGGAAGAAGTCGAAATTATCGAAAAGATCTTTAAACGAGACCTTCATACCTTTTGGTATCCGGAAGAATACGAAGAACTCCCTGACGAAGATAAATACGAAAGCTATGAAGAGTATAAGACAGAGGATATAGAAGAACTTTTGGAAAACTGGGAGAGGATCAGCGAACAGACGAAAGTTAAAATGCAATCCTTAAAAGAGTCTGAAGACCCTTCTATAACTATGCTCATGCAAAACCTGGAGCAGGTGAATCAAGAAAACTACGATTACAGAAGTTTTCTAGAGAAGTTTGCAGTGTCTGGAGAAGATATCAAAATAAATGAAGAAGAGTTCGACTATATCTATTATTCTTACGGACTGGATCTCTATGGGAATGTTCCCTTGATCAATCCCCTTGAGTATAAAGAAGTTTCTAAGATCAGAGAGTTTGTGATAGCCATCGACACTTCAGGTTCTGTAAAAGGAGAACTGGTTCAGGCCTTTATAGAAAAAACATATAATATTTTAAGCCAATATGAAAACTTTTATTCTAAAGTCAATATTCATATTGTACAATGCGACTCCCAGATTCGAAAAGTTGATATTATAAAGTCTCCGAAAGATTTTGAAACGTATCTAGAAGATTTTACCCTTATAGGTTTTGGAGGAACGGATTTTAGGCCTGTTTTCGATTATATCGACGAAAAGATACAAGAAGGAGTATTTTTTAATCTAAAAGGAATGCTCTATTTTACAGACGGACATGGGAAATATCCAGAGAAAAGACCGGATTATAACTCCGCATTTATCTTTTTAGACGAATATCCCATCGGGTTTGAACCTCCCATCTGGGCGATGACCTTAGTTTTAAAACGTTATGATTTAGGAGAGAGTTATGAATATAAAAGAAGCTAAAAAACAAATTAAAAACGCGATGATTGCTTATTTTTCAAAAGACGAATTCGGCAACTATCTTATCCCTGTACAAAAGCAGCGTCCTGTGTTTTTGATTGGACCTCCGGGAATCGGAAAAACTGCCATTATGGAACAGATCGCCAGAAGCATGAAGGTAAGCCTCGTTTCTTATTCTATAACCCATCACACAAGACAGTCCGCGTTAGGTCTTCCTTTCATCACAGAAAAGATCTACGATGGGAAAGAATACAGAATATCTGAATATACCATGAGTGAAATTATCGCTTCTGTCTATGACACCATAGAAAAAACAGGAAACAAAGAAGGAATTCTCTTTCTAGACGAAATCAACTGCGTATCCGAAACCTTGTCTCCAGCGATGCTCCAGTTTCTTCAGTATAAAATATTCGGCAAGCATAGAGTTCCAGAAGGGTGGATCGTAGTAACCGCCGGAAATCCTCCTGAATATAATAAAAACGTTCATGAAATGGATATCGTAACCTTAGACCGTTTAAAGCGGATTGATGTAGAACCGGATTATCAAGTCTGGAGATCCTATGCTGTGAACAGAAATCTTCATTCTTCTATCCTGAACTTTTTAGATCAAAAGCCGGAGTTTTTCTATTCTGTTACGACTTCTATCGATGGTAAAAGCTTTGTAACCCCTAGAGGATGGGAAGATCTGTCGGATATGATGAGACTCTACGAGCTTCACGATATACAGATTGACTATGATTTGGTGTATCAATATCTGCAGAACTCGAAAATTGCAAGAGAATTCGCTACCTACTATGAACTCTTCAACCGTTACAAAAAAGAATATCAGATCGAATCCATTTTTTCAGGAGAAGTCTCCGAATCCCTTATGGAGAAAGCGAAGGAAAGCTCCTTTGACGAACGGCTTGCAGTTGTTGGAATGCTTTTAGACGAGATCACCGCGAAAATTCGTAAAGTAAATTTTTTCGACAGAGGCATTCAAGAACTCCGTGCTCTTCTTAAACAGGCAAAGGGATATGAAGGAAAAGAACTTCAAACAAAAATCCAAGAAGAAAAAAGAGCGTACGAAGAAGACTTTGAACAGAAAAAAACTGCTGGAAGCTTAAACAACGAGGAACTCTATGCAAAAGAATTTGCCTTGAATTTCTTAACGGGATCTATCTTAGAAGAACAGGATTTCAGTGTGATTCAAAAAGCATATATGGAAAAGGTAGCAGAATTAAAAGAGCTTATAGCCCATACGAATACTTCTCTCCAAGAAGCCTTCCGTTTTATTGAACAGGCTTATGACGGGGATCAAGAGATGGTGCTTTTTGTAACAGAACTTACTGTGAGATCTCACTGTTCCTACTATATCAGCCGTTATGGATCTGAAGAATATTTCAAATACAATAAAGAGCTTCTTCTAGAAGAAAGAAAAATGGATTTAAAAGGAAAAATTTCCGAACTGGAGTTGTAGTTTACTCAATACTGGGTATAATATAGTAAAGAGAAAAAGATGAAACAACAACAAGGAGATAAAAAATGATAAATATTGAAAAAATCGATTATGTAATCGAACAAACCGGAGCAGAATATGGAGCTGTTAGAACAGCCCTAATTATTTCCGACGGAGATGTAGAAAAAGCAATCAACTTTATCGAATCCAACCAAACAAAGAAAATAAGCGACGAATCTACTGTAAACGACAGCCAGTATAGTGAAGGCGGTGAGAACTGGGAAGAGCAGTATGATAAAAGACATAAACAAAACCCCATCGGAGCCTTTGCACAAGATATTATCGATACGATCCAAGAAATCTGGGAAAAAGGAAATGCATCGAATCTTGTGATTGAAAAAGACGGGAAAACCATCTTAAGCCTTTCCTTAACCGTCAGCACCATCGGACTTGTGATCGCACCGGTAGCAGCGATTATAGGACTGGGAGCAGCCTTTATCACAGAATATTCTATCAAAATCATTATGGACAGCGGCGAAGTTGTGGACGTAAATAAAGAAGCTGTTCGAAGAAAAATGAACAAAGGCTATAAGGAAGAAGAAAAACAAGAAGACCAAGATCAGAACGAAGAAAAATAGAATATGAGAAAAAAGACCTTAGAAAACTCTAGGGTCTTTTTTGATGGAAAAATAAAAATATGTTAAAATAATAATTAAATCTTACATTTTGTTAGAATTTAATTATTTGGTAAAAGAGAAGGAGAATAGATGGCTAAAAAGGATAAATATACATTTGAAACAAAAATCCGCGGTAGACGTGCAGATGCTAGAATGACACAGCAGGAATTAGCGGATTAGAAAGGAATTGTCATGAAAAATAATTCTGTAATCTTACTGGTGTTGTTTTTTATTATAGTATTTTCTTCATCTTTTATGAATATTCTCTGAAAATATGAGAATTATTATACTTCTGATAGATATTGTGTTGCTTTTGATAATACTTTATTTACGAAAAAGAAAAAAGTAGAAATATTGAACTTTACATTTTAACAACTTATTAGGATATAAATTTAAAAATAGTAATATTGGCTTTTAACAAATAGTGTTGGTGAAGAGTAAGCCACAACATGCGAGGTGAAAATCGAAAGATTTTTATCTCAGATTCTTTTGTATAACTAAAAGATTCTATCGAATAATGATAGGGTCTTTTTTTAAAAATAAACTTCATACAAACTATTGGAAATATTTGATAAAGAGTTATAATATAATAGTTCAAAAACGAACTATAGGAGGAAGGATGTTTTCATTAATTAATTTTTGTGATTTATTAGAAAAGGAATATGATCTTGTACGAAAAGATATCATGAATGCTTTTTGTTTAACAGGAGCTGAAGTGGATATTTTATTGTTTTTAGAAAATAATCCCCAGTATAAAAGCGCTCAGGAGATTGTCGAGGTTCGAAAGATTGCAAAATCCCATGTTTCTATGACTATAAAGGGACTTATAGAGAAGGGATTTTTAAAAAAAGAAAAAGACCCGAATAATCTCAGGGTGTATCATCTAGAAATATTAGAGGAAGGAAAAACTGTTACAGTGTACGGGAAGAAAAAGCAGACGAAGTTTTTTGAAAATTTATTCTCCGATTTCAGCGAAGAGGAGATAGAAGAGTTTAAAAGACTTTATCATCGCATGATAAAAAATATGATGAAAGAAAAGATATCATGAGCAAAGAGAATACAAATGCCTATTTATTTGAAGAAGCGCCGATAAAAAAGGCTGTTTCAAAACTAGCAGTTCCTACGATTATCAGTTCTTTAGTAATGGTTATTTACAACATGGCGGATACTTATTTCGTAGGCTTATTAAATGATCCGATCCAAACTGCGGGGGTTACTTTAGCAGGTCCTGCACTTTTAGCTTTTTTTGCAGTAAGCAACCTTTTTGGTGTAGGGACATCCAGTGCCATGAGCCGGGCGTTAGGTAGAAAAAGATATGATGAGGTCCGTCAAAGTTCGGCAGTCGGTTTTTATGGTTCTGTCGCCAGCGGTATATTATTATCTGTGCTATGTCTCGTTTTCTATCCCTTTTTGCTGAAGATATTAGGGGCATCGGGAGAGACGTTAGGTTCTACAAAGGCTTATATGGACTGGGCAGTAGCAGCAGGGGCGGCTCCTTCTATATTAAATGTGGTTTTTTCTTATCTTGTCCGTTCCGAAGGGGAGGCGTTATCTGCAAGTATCGGAACAATGAGCGGAGCTTTATTAAATATCGTGCTAGATCCGATTTTTATATTGCCATGGGGATTTAATATGGGAGCGGCTGGTGCAGGGCTTGCAACATTCCTTTCCAACTGTGTTACTTGTCTTTATTTCTTCTTTTATGTTTGGCGCAAAAGAGGGAAGACTTTTGTATCTATTCAGCCGAAGGATTTTACGTTAAGTCCTTATATTCTAGGGGAGATCGCAAATGTGGGAGTACCTGCATCGGTACAAAATCTCCTTAATGTAACAGGTATGACCATTCTTAATAATTTTACTGCGGGATACGGCCCGGATGCAGTTGCTGCGATGGGAATAGCGCTTAAGCTTCAGCTGGTTCCGATTCAAGTAGCTCTCGGCGCAACCCAAGGGGTGATGCCTTTAATAAGCTATACTTTTGCAAATGGACGGTATGATAGGATGAAAGACAGCATTCTTTTCGTAACAAAAAGGGTGATCATCGCTATGGTTGCAGTCACAGCGGTCTCTGTATTAGCAGCACGGCCTATGGTCGGATTCTTTATGGAAAATCCGAATGTAATAAGCTACGGGGAAGGTTTTTTAAGAGGATTAATGCTGGCTCTTCCCTTTATGATTGTTGATTTTATGGCTGTTTCTGTATTTCAATCTGTAGGAGACGGAAGAAAAGCGTTGGTTTTTGCTATTTTAAGAAAAATTATCTTTGAGATTCCTTTTATTATTATTCTAAATATATTGTTTCCTCCTTTCGGACTTTCTTTTGCGCAGTTCGTGGCAGAGTTTGTTTTAAGTATTATAGCGGTTGTTCTGCTAAGAAAGTTTTTTAGAAGCTTGAAGGAGAGATAAGGCGGGATTGCTGATGGGCCCAGGCAGGATCCCTTGCGGGACCTAGGCATTAGGCGGCACGCCTGCGGCGGCCAGGTAAAGATAGGGGAAAGATAGGAGATAGGTTATAGGGGTTAGGAAATAGGGAAGGTGGAAAATGCGGAGCATTTTCTTCATATATAAAGGCGTCGTTAGACGCTCCTCTGTTTCTAAGCGTTGTGGGTGTAAAAGGAGGGGTCTGGGGGAGGATATGAGGACGAATCGCAACGCGGTCTGATCACGACATGGGTAAGTACTTTGTGTCAAGACATAGGTAAGTGTTTTCTGGAATGATTTATAAGAGAAAGTGTTTTTTCACTTTCTCTTTTTTTATGGAGAATAGGTGCAGGATATTTTTTTCGTGTTCTAGAAAAAGAGATAGGCTGGGGTGTTATGAGGAATTCTTAAAGGAACTGTTTTATGAAAATGGTGTATTGCGGTGAAATGGTATTGAAAATATATCCAGTTAGAAAAGATAAAAGTTTTTAAGAATCTTGCATTTATCGGATTTTAGTTTGATATATTGATAAAGTATAGTATAAATATACATTATTCCAACCGTAAACGGAAAAAGTTGCATTCTGAATAATCCTTGAAATAGGGTAAGTTTTAAACTTGTAAAACAAAGAAAGGGTTTTCATCCTTTTTCGTCTTGGTTTTATTATTCATTTTTTTGTGTTATTAGCCTATAAAAAGCTTTCAAAGATCTATAAAATGTAGTAGAATACTAGTTAATGTGAATTAATTTTAGGAGGATATAATTATGGGAATGACGATTAGTGAAAAGATCTTAGCGGATCATGCCGGTTTAGATAAGGTCGTACCGGGTCAATTGATCAATGCAAAGCTTGATATTGTTTTAGCGAATGATATTACAGCACCTGTTGCAATTAATGAGTTTGAAAAAGTAGGTGCGGATAAAGTTTTTGATAAATCAAGAATTTGCTTGGTGCCGGATCACTTTGCACCAAATAAAGATATAAAATCTGCAGAGCAGGTAAATAAAGTTCGTAAATTTGCGAAAAAATATGAAATCGAGAACTTCTTTGAAGTAGGTAAAATGGGTATCGAGCATGTTCTTTTACCAGAACAAGGAATTGTAGGCCCTGGAGATTTGATTATTGGAGCGGACAGCCACACTTGTACTTATGGTGCATTAGGCGCTTTTGCTACTGGTGTTGGAAGTACAGATATGGCAGCCGGTATGATTACTGGAGAAGCTTGGTTTAAAGTTCCAGAAACAATTAAATTTGTATATAATGGAAAGCTTCCAAAATGGGTAAGCGGTAAAGACTTGATTCTTTACACTATCGGACAAATCGGTGTAGACGGTGCTCGTTACATGGCGATGGAATTCACTGGGGAAGCCATCGATGAACTTTCTATGGACGGTCGTTTTACAATGAGCAATATGGCGATCGAAGCTGGAGCAAAAGCAGGTTTAATTGCACCAGACCAAACAACCATCGATTATGTAGAAGGCAGAACTCGCAGACCTTATAAAGTCTATAAAAGCGATGAAGATGCAGAATATGCAAAAGTTTACGAATGGGATGTAACAAACTTAGAACCTCAAGTAGCCTTCCCTCATTTACCAGAAAACACAAAAGGTGTCAGCGAAGCGAAAGACATTACTTTAAATCAAGTTGTAATCGGATCTTGTACAAACGGACGTATCGAAGATATGAGAATTGCAGCCTCTATTCTTAAAGGCAAAAAAGTTGCTGATGGCGTTCGTCTATTAATCTTCCCTGGAACTCAAGAAGTTTATCTTCAAGCGATGGAAGAAGGTCTATTTAAGATTTTCGTAGAAGCAGGCAGTGCAGTTTCCACTCCTACATGCGGACCTTGTCTAGGCGGACATATGGGAATCCTTGCTGAAGGGGAAAGAGCTTTATCTACTACAAACAGAAACTTTGTAGGAAGAATGGGTGCAGCAGGCAGTGAAGTTTATTTAGCAAGTCCTGCCGTAGCAGCAGCTTCAGCAGTTTTAGGAAGAATCGGTTCACCAGAGGAGGTTTTATAATGAAATTAGAAGGAAAAGTATGGACTTTCGGAGATGATATCGATACGGATGCGATCATCCCGGCTCGTTATTTAAATACATCCGACCCAAAAGAGTTGGCAGAATATGTAATGGAAGATGCGGAAGCAGGTTTCAGCAAGAAGATTTCTGACGGAGATATTTTAGTAGCTGGAAAGAACTTCGGCTGCGGATCCAGCCGTGAGCATGCTCCTATCGCGATTAAAGTGGCAGGGTTATCTTGTGTAATCGCAGAATCTTTCGCAAGAATCTTTTATAGAAACTCTTTAAACATCGGTCTTCCAATCTTCGAATCAAAAGAAGCATCTGATGATATCAAAGCTGGAGACGAAGTAGAAGTGGATACAGATACTGGTGTTATTACAAATAAAACAACAGGAAAAACATATCAAGCAGTGCCGTTCCCTGATTTTATGCAGGAATTAATCCAAGCGGGCGGCTTAATGAATTATATTAAAAAGAACAAAATGTAAGAGGGGCTTTTAATGAAAGAATATAATATAGCAGTATTACCAGGGGACGGAATCGGCCCTGAAATTGTACCAGAAGCGATTAAAGTTATGGACGCAGTTGGGGAAAAGTTAGGATATAAATTTAATTATGAAGAAGGATTCATCGGAGGAGCTGCCATCGATGAAACAGGAGAGCCTCTTCCTCAAGAGACAGTAGATCTTTGCGAAAGAAGCAATGCTGTTCTTTTAGGAGCAGTCGGCGGACCAAAATGGGATGATCTTCCAGTAGCGAAAAGACCGGAAGTAGGGGCTTTGCTTCCACTTCGTAAAAAACTAGCTCTTTACGGAAATATCCGTCCAGCTTTTGTATATGACGAACTAGCAGATGCATCTACTCTTAAAAAAGAAGTTGTTCAAGGTACTGACCTAGTTACATTCCGTGAGCTTACTGGAGGAATCTACTTCGGTAAAAAAGAACGCGGAGAAGATGAAAACGGAAAATATGCTTTAGACGAAGACAAGTACTATGTATACGAAGTGGAAAGAATTGCAAGACTTGCATTCGAAACAGCACGTACTAGAAGAAACAAAGTAACATCTGTTGATAAAGCAAATGTACTAGAATCTTCACGTTTATGGAGAGAAACTGTAAAAGCTCTTCATGAAAAAGAGTATTCAGATGTAGAACTAGATCATCTATATGTAGATAATGCTGCAATGCAGCTGATCTTAAGACCGACATCTTTCGACATCATCTTAACAGAGAATATGTTCGGAGATATCTTAACAGACCAAGCTTCTGTTATGACAGGTTCTATCGGAATGCTTGCTTCAGCAAGTGTCGGTGGAGACGTAGCGTTGTATGAACCATCTCACGGATCGGCACCTGATATTGCAGGACAAGGAAAAGCCAATCCGTTAGCAACAATCCTTTCTGCTTCTATGTTATTCCAGTACTCATTAAAGGACAGAGAAGCTGCAAAGATGATCGAAGATGCGATTAAAAAAGTATTAGCAGCAGGATTTAGAACTCCTGATATTATGGAAGAAGGAAAAACTTTAGTTACTACTTCTCAAATGGGAGACGAAGTCGTTAAAGCTTTATAGGAGGAATTATGGAGAAGGTCATAATATACGATACAACCCTTCGAGATGGAACTCAGGGAGAAGGTGTCAGCCTTTCTGTACAGGACAAGATCAATATTACAAAAAAACTGGACCAGCTCGGAGTTGATTTTATCGAAGGGGGATGGCCAGGATCCAATCCTAAAGATATGGACTATTTTAGGGATATCAAAGATATCCCTTTACAGTTTGCTAAAGTTGTTGCGTTCGGAAGTACGAGACGTGCAGGAATCAAAGCGGAAGAAGATGTCAGCCTTAATAAATTTGTGAAGTCCGAAGTAGAATACGTTACGATTTTCGGAAAATCCTGGGATTTTCATGTAAAGGAAGCCTTAAAAGTGAGTTTAGAGGAAAACCTGGAGATGATCGAATCCAGTATTCATTTCTTGAAAGGAAACGGTATCCATGTGTTTTTTGATGCGGAGCATTTTTTCGACGGTTTCAAAGAAAACAAAGACTATGCGTTAAAAGCGTTAAAGACCGCTGAAAAAGCCGGAGCTGAAACGGTGATTCTCTGCGATACAAACGGGGGAACACTTCCATACGAGGTCTACGATATCGTAAAAGAAGTCGTGGATGCGATGAATATTCCAGTAGGAATCCACTGCCACAACGATTCTGAAGTAGCCGTTGCCAATTCTTTAATGGCAGTGCGTGCCGGAGCAAGGCAGGTTCAAGGTACAATGAACGGTTTAGGGGAACGATGCGGAAACGCAAATATTACATCCATCATTCCAAATCTTCAGATCAAAATGGGTTTCGACTGTTTAAATGGAAACGGGCTGGAACATTTAACCGAGGCAGCGAGATTTGTCAATGAAACGGCAAACCTAAGTCTTCCAAACAATCAAGCCTTTGTAGGAAACAGCGCCTTTGCCCATAAGGCAGGGATTCATGTAAGTGCAGTCCTTAAGAATTCGAAAACCTATGAACATATAGACCCTGAAGTAGTGGGGAATTCAAGAAGAGTACTTGTATCCGAGCTAAGCGGTGCAAGCAATCTTCAGTATCGGGTGAAGGAAATGAATGTGGAATTCTCCGAAGATCGGGGTGTTCAACGGAACTTTATTTCAAAAATCAAACAGCTGGAATATGAAGGCTATCAGTTTGAAGGTGCAGAGGCTTCCTTTGAGCTGTTGTTAAAAAAAGAAATGGGCGATTTTCAGCCGAGATTTTCCTTGGAATCTTTTAATGTGGTGGCGAATAAACGAGGAGTGCTTCCTGTATATTCGGAAGCCTCTATAAAGATCAAAGTTGATGAGGAAATCTTCCATACTGCAGCAGACGGCTACGGACCGGTAGACGCACTAGACCACTCTTTCCGTAAAGCCTTGGAAGCGTTCTTCCCGGCTTTAAAAGACATGCATCTAGTGGACTACAAAGTGCGTGTCATTGATGGAAAAGACGGTACCAGCGCAAAGGTCCGTGTACTTATAGAATCATCTGACGGGGTCAACAACTGGACGACAATCGGCGTATCCAACGACGTTATCGAAGCCAGCTGGCTGGCATTGGCAGACAGTTTCAATTATAAATTATTAAAAGACAGCGAAGTGAAATAAATAAGAGCATCCTTAAGGGTGCTCTTATTATGTTTAAAAGAATTGTATGCGAAAGAGATAAATAGAAAAAATATTCAACGTAAATTATCTATTCTTCGAGGAAACACTGGGTTTCGGGTATATATAATAAAAGAAGGAAAAATTATAGGAGGTAGTTCAATGGCTGAAAATCGTTTCCCGCTGGAGATCTATGAGCTCGATCCGATGCTTGCGGAGTTTAAAGGTGATTTAGATTATAGGAATCAAAGATTTTACGATGTTAAAGAAGAACTAGTCGAAGACGGTTCATTAAAGGATTTTGCGAACGGACATAGATATTATGGTTTTCACAAAGATAAAGATGGCTGGGTGTATCGGGAATGGGCGCCGGCAGCAGAGGCTCTTTTCTTGATAGGGGATTTCAATCATTGGAATCGGGAATCCCATCACTTAGAGCGTATCGATTTTAATACTTGGGAGATTCGATTGAAGCCGGAAGAACTTCATCATGGGGACTTGGTGAAAGTGCGGGTTGTTTTTCAAGGGAGATCTCAAGATAGAATTCCATTATACATAAAAAGAGCTGTACAAAACCCTCAGACCAATGATTTCAGCGGACAGATTTGGGAGCCTTCGAATCGGTTTATATGGAGCGACAAGGAGTTTAAAGGGCTGAAGGGAGAAGCCCCATTTATCTATGAGACCCATATCGGTATGGCTCAGGAAAAAAGAGGGATCGGGACGTATCGGGAGTTTGCGGATAATATTTTGATACGGATTAAAGAACAGGGATATAATACGGTACAGATTATGGCGATTATGCAGCATCCCTATTATGCATCCTTCGGTTACCATGTATCGAATTTCTTTGCCGTTTCTTCTTGGTTTGGAACACCGGATGATTTAAAATATCTGATCAACAAAGCCCATGCTATGGGAATCACTGTGTTAATGGACATTGTCCACTCTCATTCTGTTAAAAATACAATCGAAGGAATCAACGAGTTTGACGGTACGGATTTTCAGTTTTTCCACACTGGAAAGCGGGGGAATCATGATCAATGGGATTCTAAGATTTTTAACTATGGAAAACACGAAGTGATTCATTTTCTATTATCGAATATAAAATACTGGATGGAAGAATATCATTTTGACGGATTTCGTTTCGACGGGGTGACCTCTATGCTGTATCTAGATCATGGTATGGGAACGGATTTTGACAGTTATAAAAAATACTTCAGTATGAATACGGATGTAGAAGCTGTGACGTATCTTCAGCTGGCAAGTTCTCTCGTGAAAGAAATCAACCCGAACGGGATAACGATAGCGGAGGATATGAGCGGCATGCCGGGAATGTGCCTTCCTATCGAAAAAGGAGGAATCGGCTTTGATTATCGCTTAGCCATGGGAGTTCCTGATTTTTGGATACGAAATTTAGAGAAAAGAGACGATCAGTGGAATATGCATGAAATCTATTTTGAGCTTTCTACTACAAGGGAAGGGGAAAAGAGAATCGGTTATGTGGAATCCCACGATCAGGCACTTGTGGGAGACAAGACGATTATCTTTAGAATGGCCGACAAAGATATGTATACGGAGATGAATGTGTTCGGCGAAAATATTGTAGTAGACAGGGCCATCGCCCTATCGAAGATGATTCGTCTCGTCACGATCTCTATGGGCTGCGACGGGTATCTGAACTTTATGGGGAACGAATTTGGACATCCGGAATGGATCGATTTTCCAAGGGAAGGAAACGGATGGAGTTTCGAACATTCCAGAAGACAATGGTCCCTTGCAGACAAAGAGTATTTAAGATACAAAGGGTTAAACGATTTTGACAAAGCCATGATTCATTTTATGAAAGAAAATGATCTTATGGGCGGCGGCGAGCCGGAAGTTCTATGGAGAGATGACGAGAGAAAGCTTGTTGCCATTCGTAAAAAAGGCTATATCTTCCTTTACAACTTCCATCCGACTGAATCTTATGAAGGTTTTGAACTTCCAACTCATGATGAAGGTGCTTATCGTGTAGTTCTCGATACGGATCAAAAAGAGTTCGGAGGATTTGGGGGAAGAATTTCTCATGACTACGAATATATTGTCCAGCCCATGAAGATGAACCCGAATTATCATGGAATTACACTTTATATTCCAAGCCGCACGGCTATGGTTTTGGAGAAAAGAGATTAAAAAAAAGTGTGAGAGTGGGAGAGTGAAAGAGTGGAGTTGTGGTTGAAACATGGAACTTGTTTCTTTTGGAGAAATAACGAGGTAAATACGGCACGATATAGGAATTTAAAATAGAAGAAATAGAATATAAACGGGGAAGCGGTGGAAAGCTGCTTTCCTTTTTTTGAAAAGAGTTTAGAATTTAGTTATATTGAGTAGTGAAAAATTTATAATAAAAGGAGTTTTTTATGGAGATAAAATATATAGAATATGGAACGAAAGAATATGAAGAGAATGTTAAGCTGCGGGTGGATGTGCTGAGACGTCCATTAAACTGTGATATGGATGAAGAAGAGCGGGCTTTTGAAAAAGAAGGAGCGCCGATTGTAGGTCTATATGATCAGGGGAAGATGGTCGGTGCAGGCGTGATGGGATTTGTAGATGAAGAGCAGATCGAGATTAAGTATATGGCCGTATCCGAAGAAATGAGAGGAAAGGGCGTAGGCAATGCTATTATGGATGAGCTTGAAGATTATGCAAGGAGGAATCATTATAAAAAAGTGGTCCTAGTGGCAAGGACAGGAGTACTGCCTTTTTATGAAAAAAGAAGTTATATAACGCTAGGCGAGGCTTATGAGCCTGGTTTTGTGCCTGTAATGCATATTCGTATGGAGAAAGAGCTTAAAGAATGAGTGTGGAGAGTGAAAGCGGGCCGATCGTTTTTAGCCAAGAATGTAGAAACACCGTTTTTGGGAAAGGAGCGGCATGAGCTTGATCTAAATAGCGTTTTCTAAGAAAACTTTAGCAGCTCTGGTGCAGCTCATTCTCTAAATGAGTTTTTTCATATGGCTAATATTATTTGCTGACCTGCGCCAAATCAAAATACTTGACTTAAAGAGGGCTTCAGAGAGGTGAGTTTAAAGAGTATAGCAGAAAAATTTTATATGAAAGAAGCAGGTTTCTTATTTTTAAGGGAAAACTAGGTATTGAGAATTTATAATATAGAGTTTTTATCCGAATGGATAGGGGAATTGAGGGAGGTATCTGCTGAGTTAACAGTCCTTTTTTACTAGGGGAGGATTGGATTGAGTTGTTATGGGAACAAAAAAGAAGGCGGTTGTAGAAATGCCTTCTTTTTTTATAATAATTTATCTAGCGGGATGATTGTTTTTGTTTTGTCTTTTTCTTCAACTAGTATGAGTTTAACATCTTTGAAAGTATCGTTGTAAACAGAACAATATGTGGACAAGATGCCGTTGCCGATATTTGAAGGATGGGTATCGTGTATCCTTTCGGATGCTTCAAGATAAAGATAGTTATACTGTTCTGGGTACTGTATGGCGATATCGGTTAAGATGTCTTTCTTTTGTATGTTCACTTTTATCTGATCAAGGAGTTCTTGAGACGCTTCAACTTCAGAGAGTCCAGATAAATTTTCGTATTTTGGATTGAAATGAACACTCGAAAAAGCGTTAGGGTTGAAGTAGCCTTCATTAAAGGCAGAGGCTGCTACTTCAAACAATACGATATCCGGTTTAAAAAGATTAAGATAATAGTCGATATCGAATATATTTTCATAGTTATGAATTCCTATGACTTCGGAGAAGTCGTCCGTATAGAAATCTTCTTTGCCATTCATAAAACTGCCTCGAAAGATCAGAAGGCTGGGTGCATCGGGATTGTTCGGGTTTTGGTCGATACGCAGGGTGCTATGGGTAGGATGAAGTTTTAATTCATTTTTTAGCGCTGCTTGATATTCTTTCGGATTCACATGCTGCGGGTTTTTTGAATGGTATTTTGTGATTTCTTGGTTGATTTTTATTTTAGAATTGGGCAGATATTCCTGAACGATTTTTTCCTTTTGATATTCTTCGAAAGAAATACTGCCGATGTTCGGATGTTTTTCCCGCATGGGTTCGATCATATTGCTGATACCGAGTATCGCTCCATAATCGGTCCAATGTCCCACATCATATTGTTCGTCGAAAATCCGTTCTTGTGCATCTACGTTTTGAAGATATTCGACATTGTCTATGGAGGTAAAGAAATTGTTGGGCAATAGTGTTCTAAGATACTCCATGTTTCCGTAGGATGTATGAACGGAGTCTGGGAGTTTTTCCGGATAAATATCGTTTTTAGAAGGATTTGCCGCAAAAACAAAATCGATGCCTCTTACTTCGAGATAGCGCTGTACCGTACCCATGAAATTGTTGAAATTATCTACAAATTCTTTATCTGCCGGTTCAGCTGCGTAGCTGTAAAAAACTTCTTTTTCCTTGCCGTATTCATAGGAAGGGTGTTTTAATACTCCAAAGATACTATTGTATCCGTTGCCGTAGATGCCCAGCATTTCTTCGCGAAAACCGATTCGATCCGAAAGATAATCTTCAAACTGCATGCTCATAAGATGGAAATCGAGGTTTTGTTTTTGAGAAGTTGTATCTTCCGGAAAGAGATCGGTAAGGGTGCGGTTATCTATTGTAGAGACTTGATTTTCTTCTGTATTCAGATTAACTATAGGGATCAAGATGATAATCAATAAAATACCTATAAATATTTTTTTTCTCATTGTTCTCTCCTAAAATTGGAAATAGATAAAGGGGCTGTAGCTTCCGCTGACTAAAAACAGAATCGAAAGCATAAAGAATAAGAGCAGACCAATATCGTAGATCCATGGAAACCATTTTGTGTCTTTATATTGATGATGGATTTTTCGCATAATAGGTGTAGAAAAAATGCAGCCTATTATTAAGTAAAATATCAAATCATTCGATAGAAAGTAAGGAAATTCAAAAACTGGAACAGCCGTCGATGCATTGTTAAACATATAGGAAAGATAAAGCATTGCTTGATCTAGATCTGCACTTCGAAAGATTACGAAACCTATGGCCACTACCAGGAATGTAAATATCCTTTTAAAAATATCCGGTGTTTTTATATACCAGTCGAATCTTTTCATGAACTTTCCAAGGACTGAAAAGAACCAGTGATAGATTCCCCACACTAAAAAGTTCAGTGTTTCTCCATGCCATATCCCTGTGATAAAGAAGACGACGAATTGATTTAAGTAAGTCCTGACCTCTCCCTTTCTGTTTCCCCCTAAAGGAAAATAAATATATTCTCGGAAGAACATAGACAGAGAAATATGCCAACGACTCCAGAAATCTGAGATGTCCTTTGCAATATAGGGATAGTTGAAGTTTTCTTTAAATCGGAAACCCATAATTTGAGCAATCCCGATTGCCATATCCGAATATCCGGAAAAGTCGAAAAACAGCTGAAGGCTGTAGCATAACATGCCAAGCCATGCGGTAGGAGTATCCAGACCGGTTGAAACCTGGGCGAATATCATATCTGTTTTTTCGCCGATAGTATCTGCCAAAAGAACTTTTTTGGATAAGCCTAATGTAAATCGCCGAAGTCCCAGATATATATTTTCGAAATAAAGAGTACGGCTGGAAAGCTGCTGATAGATGTCTTTATATTTTACAATAGGTCCTTGGGTGATTTTCGGATACATAAATATATGAGTGCTGAGTTCCAAGAAGTTTTTGTTTGCAGGGGCATCCTTTTTATAAACATCCACTAAATAAGAGATCTCTTGAAAGATAAAGAAAGAGATACCTAGAGGCAGAGATCCGTCTGGGATCGCCATTCCCGCATCAAAATTTGTGTTGAAAAAATCAACTATGTAAAAATAATATTTATGAAAGCAGAGAATCAGTATATTTGTAATAACTCCGATCCAAAGCAGTTTTTTCGCGTGGTTTTTTGATTTCTCGATACCCAAGCCGATTATGTAGTTTATTAATATGGTAGCCCATAGCAAGATAACCATTTTCCCGTTTCCCCAAAGATAGAAAAGAAAACTTTCCGCAAGAAGAACAAGGTTTTTAAATCTCTTCGGAGTGATGAGATATAGGATAAGTGCTACAGGCAGGAATATGAACAAGAAGCTTAAGGAGCTAAAAGACATATCAACACCTCCGTATATTTAATTTATCAGGAAGTATAATTATATCATAAGTAAGATATAGAGGTCTTTTTAATTATAATCAATAAAAAGATCCGGTTTTAGCCGGATCTTTTGTGTTAGGAAATAAATATTATTATAAATTATGCGTTTTTAAGTTCATCTGCGATACGAATTGCAGCTATAGTTCCTTCGCTCGCTGCAGTAGAAATTTGACGCACATCGTTATCTACAATATCCCCAGCAGCGTAAACACCGTCGATATTTGTTTTCATGTTTTTATCAATTACGATATAGCCTTTATCCGTTAAATCAAGACCTTCGTATAAATCCGTATTAGGAACGCCGCCTATGTATGCGAATACATAATGATCGCCTGAAACTTCTGTAATTTCGTCAGTTTTTACATCACGAAGCTTGACAGTAACATTTCCTGATTCTCCAGAAATGGAATCGATTCGTGTATTTAAATGAACTTCGATATTGTTTTTAGAGTTAACTTCATTTTGGAAAGCTTCGATTGCTGTTAACGCTTCTCCTTGATGAGTGATATGAACTTTATTGGCTAAAGAAGCTAGGAAAATACTTTCTTTTACAGCACCGTCAGAACCGCCAACGATAAATACTTCTTTTCCAAAAGCTTTAGAAGAATCTGCGAAAGCATCGTAGCTGATAAGAGTATCATTGTCTTCGCTATGACAATCTAATTTTCTTGGAGTAGTGCCATTTGCTATAACAATTTTTTTTGCTTCGTATTTGCCGTTGTTTGTATAAACAACTTTCGGATCAGCGTTTAAATCAACTTTTGTTACTTCTTCATGGATAATTTCTGCGCCTGCATCCCGAGTTTGATCTTCAATTTTAGAAACGAATTCATCACCGCGCTCGTTATAACTTACGCCAGGATAATGTGTCACAAATGAAACGCCGCGGATTATGCCTCCAACGTTTTCTTCTTTTTCAAATACAGCTGTTTTTAAAGATCGGCTTCTTGCATAAATAGCAGCTGTTAATCCAGCCACACCAGATCCTATAATTATTACATCGTACATAATGACCTCCTTTATGATCTTATGATAATAGTATCATAAATTACTAAAAAATTAAATATAGATATATGTTATAGGCGATAGGTTTAAGAAAGGAGAATAGAATGTTTTTGCTATAATAAACAGGGAGGGTTATTATGAAAAGATTATATATTCCAAGAACGCCTTATTCGATTTATGCGGAGGAGGATGGATTTTCCTTTGGTATTGATGCTGTTTTTCTTTCAGAATATGCGAAGATGAAAAGAGGAAAGGTAATGGCAGAAATAGGAGCAGGTACAGGTTTTATTTCTATGAGATGTTCTTATCTCTATGAATTGTCAAAAGTATATGGAGTGGAGATACAAGAAGAGAATATCCGCCTCTTTGAAAAGTCGGTTATGGAAAATGGACTTGAGAAGAAAGTGATTCCCGTGGTTAAAAATATAAAGGATTTTTCATTAGAACAAGATGAACTGGATTATATCGTAACGAATCCGCCCTATTATAAAAAAGGTTCCGGGTTGGAAAATAAATTGAAACAGGATTATGTATCCCGTTATGAAATAGAAATGACTGCAGAGGATATTTTTATCTTTGCAAAGAAGTATATGAAAGAGGGAGGGGTTCTATATATGATTCACCGGCCTCACCGTTTAGTGGATTTGTTTTATTATGGAAGAAAATATAAGATAGAGCCAAAGGAAATGGTCCCCGTTCCTTCCCGCAGCGGAGAAGAAAGCAAAATGGTACTCTTAAAATTTGTAAAGGGTGGAAAAGAGGGGTTCGTTGTAAAAGAGCCTTTTGCAGTTTATGAAGGCCGAGAATACAGAGATGAGGTTAAAGCTTTTTATGAATAAGGGAAAATTATACATCGTTCCAACTCCCATAGGGAATATGGAAGATATAACGCTAAGAGCGATACGAATATTAAAGGAAGCGGATTTTATAGCCTGCGAAGATACGAGACATACAGGAAGGCTTTTAAAATATTTCGAGATAGAAAATAAAATGATTTCTTATCATAAACATAATGAAGAGTTCCGGTCTGATTTTTTTATAGAGGAACTGATGAATGGAAAAAATATTGCACTCGTCAGCGACGCAGGGATGCCCGGGATAAACGATCCGGGGCAGATTATGGTAGAAAAAGCAGTGGAGTCAGGTGTGGACTTGGAAGTTCTTCCAGGGGCAACTGCTTCGATTACTGCACTGATCCTTTCTGGTATGGATACGTCTGTGTTTACTTATCTTGGATTTATCCCCCGCAGTGCCAAGGAACAGAAAGAGTTTATAGAACTATTATCTAAACTAGAACACACAGGGATTCTGTATGAATCTGTCCATAGAATCAAACAGAGTTTGAAGCTCCTTTCTGATTATTTTCCAGATAGGAAAATCGCTCTATGCAGAGAGCTCACGAAACTGCACGAAGAGGTAATTCGGGGAAGTGTAAAAGAGGTCTTGGAAAGGATAGAACATAAAGAGACTTTAAAGGGGGAATTTGTTCTTGTTCTTGAGGGTGCAAAAATAGAGTCAGAAGAGATTGATATCCGAAAAGTTTTAGAAGGGTATCAGGAAGAAGGTTTATCTCGAAAGGAAAGCGTAAAAAAGGCCTGTTCTCTGTATAATTTAAAGAGAAATGAAGTCTATGAAATAAGTTTGGAGATTCCATGGAAAAAAAGATCATAGAAGAGATTCAAAAACTGAATACTGCTTTAGAAGACTATTATAAAGAGTTTATGAAATTATCGAAGTCCGATTGGAGACATCTTTTGGATCAGATCGGTTTCAGGTACAAAGTGGAAGAGATGAAGAAAAGTTCTTTAAAAAGAATATCTGAAAATGGAGGGATTCTCTTCACCGATGCCAGCAGTAATCACTACGGTGGAGCTTATCCTCATTTTGCTACTCTTTTTAGAGGTGTTAGTATTTCTACAGCGGATATGGAATCCTATTATACTCTTTCGGATGTGTTTATTCCACTGCTTGAACAGCCCTTGACGTCGAATACGGAAGAGAGCAGGAAAAAAGAAGAAGCAAAGCTTGCGGCTATCGAAATAGAAGTTACGCTGGAGGCTTTGAAAGAGAAGTCCCCGGCAGTTCTTTTGATGGACGGTTCTTTGATTCGTTTTGCCATTTTGCAGCCGGAGCTATGGGAAGAGTTAAAAGAGATAGTTTTAGAAAGAGGAATTGTTTTGGCTGGTGTTATTGAAGAAATTAAAACCTCTATTGTATATGAGCAACTCCCTGAAAATATAAGAGAGAAGTTTAACGCTTTTTACGATAAAGAAGCCTTGTTCAATCAGCTGGATTACAAGGAAGCTATAGAAATACACGGCATGAAAGAAGGGAAAGAAACCCGAGGGATGTATTCAGCCTTTATGAGAAGCAGCAGAGATCCGTCGGTGATCGGGGTGGATTTGTTAGAAGAGCAGAAAGAGGAAATGGAGAGTGTTTTGTCGTTAATCTTGGCATTAACAGATGAAAACGGACGGGGTATACCTCTTCTTCTGGATTATGTAGATCGGGAATCCCGTATTACAAATAAAATGATTGAAGAAATGCTTCAGATGTATTTGGAACCGAAGTTTTATGAAAAGTTATTCCGTTCTCAAAGAAGCAAACGAATCTATTAGGAGATAAAAATTGGATATAAAAATTGTCGGCATGACCGATCAGCAGGAAGCTTTTATCGGATCAAAAGAATATAAATTTAGAATCAATGAGTTTTTAATGATTGAGGACAGGGATCAAGGAGATATTTTAGGGGAGATTGTAGAGGCGCATACTTATAATCGATTTATTCCTATGGATGAAAATCATGGGGTGCCGGATCAGAGAATGATCGAAAACTTAAGAGAGGTGGGTTTTGATTTAGACAAGGATACTGTATACATCGGAAAAGTTCGGCTTTTGGAAGAGGGGAATTATCCTATCGAAACGGGATCTGTCTGCCGGATTCCAAACTTTCAAGAAGTAAAATCCTATTTTATATCCTGTACAAAAGATACAGGCCTTACTATAGGTGTTATTCGCAATACAGAAGAGATAGCCGCTACGATGGAAGATCAATGGAAAAATATCTGCAAGACGTTCCAAAAGGGAAAAACATTAGAACAAAAGGATGTTCCTTATTTACTAAATCTTTATGGAATGAACGAGTATCCCCATATCGGAATCTTCGGGGGATCGGGTTCTGGAAAGTCTTTTGGTCTTCGTGTGCTGTTGGAAGAATTGATGAGAAAAGAAATCCCTACTTTGGTTCTAGATCCCCACTACGAGATGGATTTTAGCGAAAGATTTTTAGAGGGGTATGGGGAAGACTATGAAAACTCTTTTGAAAAGTTTACGATAGGAAAAAACATCGGAATCGAGTTTTCAAAAATAAATACAAAGGACTTGAAAAACCTGCTCAATACCAGTTCGCACTTGACAGAGGCTATGGAAAATGTAGTGGAAAATCTTCATCGCCCGAAAGACTCCCTGTATACCTTCCGCCAGAGAATCGAAGACTTAAGGGCCGGGCAGGAACTGGGGCAGGAGGCTAAAATCCAAGACCGGATTATCGATGCTGCAGAAAAAGAAGAAAGAGAGAATTATGAAAGAGTTTTAGAAGTATACAAAAAATACAACGACAAATGTCCGGCCTCTTCCGTTATGGGGGTTTACTGGAGGTTTAATAAACTAGAAAATCTTGGCATCTTCAATCAGAACACCGAAGACTGCGAAAGAGCACTTCTTTCTAGAAAGCTCGTTGTTCTTCAGGGAAGCATTAAGATTATTCAGGTATTCTCTACCTATTTGATGAATTTGTTTTATGACAAAAGGAGAAACTACAGAGATCAGATGATCAATAATGAGAGCGGAGAGTATTTCCCTCCTTTTATTGTGGTAACAGACGAGGCCCATAATTTTGCTCCTCAGTCGAAAGACGGCATGCGGGAAATCCCCAGCAAATATGTCCTTCGGGAAATCGCACAAGAGGGAAGAAAGTACGGTGTATTCCTGATTTTGGCAACACAAAGGCCATCGCTTCTAGACAGTACTATTACGGCGCAGCTGAATACGAAGTTGATTTTTAGAACGACAAGAGCGACGGATATTGACACCATTCGGGAAGAGACGGATTTGAGTCCGGAAGAATCAAAACGGCTGCCATATTTAAAAACAGGAGATGTGTTTTTATCAGAATCTGCAGTGGGAAGAACCGTCTCTGTAAGGATAAGGGCAGCTCATACCAATACTCCCCACAAAGAGAATCCTTTCTTAGAATTAAACAACAAATCAAAAGCCAACAGCAGCGGTTTTTATGAAATGATACAAAAGTATCTTCCGATCAATTCCTTTGATCTGGACTCTTTGGGCAGGGAAATCCAAGAGCGGGATGATGAAGTATATTCATCAAAAAATTTAAGTATTCTATTGAATGATTTGGCAAAACAAGGTATGATAGAAGTTGAGAAATCATTATTTGGAGACGTTTTCAAGGCTAAATCTCAAGAGGAATAAAGCTTTTCGAAATAATGTTTATAAAAATAAAGACTGGCAGGATTCAGTCTAGCTACTAGAATATTTAAGGAGAGAAGGATAAATGAAAAGAATTGTTAGTTTGATTATGGCCTTTTCATTATTGCTTACTTTAGTCCCGGTGAATTCTTTTGCCAAGGATGAAGTATTCACTCAAGAGGTTCAAGAAAAATTTGATGAAAAAGGGTACATAGATGTACTGATCCAAATGGAGGACGAGATCTATAATACGGAGCAGGTACTTCCCACAGATTCCAAGGATGAAGTTGTTCGAAAAAGAAAAGCAATTATACAGAATCTAAAAAACAATGCAGATCAATCCCAAGAAGAAGTCTTGAGCTATCTTAGAGACGGACAGTCTACGAAGCAGGTAGATTTGTTAGAATCTTATTATAGTACGAATACGATTCGCACCATTGCAAGAATAGATGTAATAGAAGATTTAGATCGTTTTAATAATATCGAGCAGATCAGCTTAAACGATACCCAAGAAACAAGGGGGTCACAATCCGCCGGTGCAGGAAAAGAGTGGAATTTAGATGCGACGGATGTTAAGAAAACATGGGAAGCCTTTGGTACAAAGGGGGAAGGTGTTACGATAGGATTTATCGACAGCGGCGCTTTTATCGATCATCCAGACCTAAAAGAAAGTTTCAGAGGATATAACAGCGAAACAAAAGAAATCACTACAGAAGGCCATTGGGAAGATTTTGTAGCTAACAGAAAAATGCCTGTAGATGAACTTGGCCACGGTACAGCGATTACAGGAATCGCGGTAGGCGGAGACAAGAGCGGTACGTCCGTAGGCGTTGCTCCAGGCAGCAAGTGGATCGCGGCGAGAGCTTTCTCTACGGAGTTTTCTCTGAATACGAACTTAATAAAAGCGGGAGAGTGGATGCTTGCTCCAGACGGTGATGTGAGCAAAGCGCCGGATGTTATTAATAATTCATGGGGCGGAAAATCCACGGATGAGAAATGGTTCAATAATCTTTTAGATGCATGGTTGGCAGCAGGAATTTTCCCTGTATTTGCAGCTGGAAATGAAAAAGGTCTTGCTGAAAAAGCTTCTATAGAAAATCCAGCAAGTCTATTAGATGCCTTTGCAGTAGGAGCAGTAGACTCCAATAAAATTATCGGGAACTTCTCTAAAAGAGGTCCTTCAGTGTTTGATCCTACAGCAACAGTGATTAAGCCGGAAGTGGTAGCGCCTGGGAAGTTTGTCTATACTACAAACAAAGCAGGAGGCTATTCCAACTGGACCGGCACTTCTATAGCCGCTCCTCATGTTGCCGGAGTTGTAGCTTTAATGAAGTCTGTAAATAAAAATTTAAGCAATACACAAATTCGAAGAATATTAATAGAAACGGCAACTCCTTTGACAGATGCAGATTTTAATTCTACTCCGAATATGGCCTACGGATACGGCTTGGTAAATGCGTATAAAGCAGTTGAAAAAGCGAAACTTTCTCTTGAAACTTCGATTCCGATTGAACGAATTCAAGGAAAAGACAGAATTGAAACTTCGTTAAAGATTTCAAACCGTTTCTATGAAACAGCGGATGTTGTCTATATTGCAAATGGTTTTCGTTTTTCTGACGGTTTAGCCATGGGTCCTTTAACAAAAACAGAAGGAGAAGGACCTCTGCTTCTAGTAGATGACAGAGCGACACCGGCTGCCATAGCTGAGATTAAAAGATTAAAAGCGAAAAAGATTGTGATTATTGGCGGCGAAGGGGCAGTATCGAAAGAGGTTGAGAAGGGATTGGAATTAGGTACGGCGATAACACCTCTTCGACTAGGCGGCGAAAACCGATTTGATACCAATAGAATTATCGCAGAAAGAATTTTCGATCAAAAAGAATCAGAAGAAATATTCCTTGTAAATGGAATGAATGGTGCTGATGCTTTAAGTATCTCGTCTCAAGCGACAAAATCAGGAATCCCTATTTTGTTAACAGACAAAAGTACGCTTCATAATGCAAGCAGCAGCTTTATTACTGAGAATGGAATCAAAAAAGTTGTTATAATCGGTGGAAATGCTGCAGTTTCCAGCGATATCATTAAAGAGTTGGAAGAAAGCGGTATAACGGTTGAGGTTCACCAAGGCACAGACCGTTTTGAAACGTCAGCTGTTGTCAATAGAGCCTATTATCCAAATGCCCGAACTGTTTATTTAGCGAATGGACTAAGAGGGGCAGATGCTCTTACCATCAGTCCAAAGGCAGGATCTGAATCTTCGGCAATTCAGTTAGTGAAAAAAGGAAGTGTTTCAGAAAGTATCAGCAGCTATTTAAAAACTGCAAGTCCTGACAGGGTGTATATATTAGGCGGGAACGCTTCAATCGATGACAATAATAAATACAATATCGAAAAAATATTCCAGTAAGGAGTCTTTATGGCTGATAATTTATTAGGAAACAAACAATATCATATCGGGCTTGAAAAAGGAGAAGCGGGGAGATATGTGATTCTTCCCGGGGATCCGAAAAGATGCGAAAAAATCGCTGCTTATTTTGATGATCCGGTCCTTTGTGCAGACAACAGAGAATATATCACGTATACAGGCTATCTTGAGGGAGAGAAAGTCTCTGTCACTTCTACGGGTATCGGAGGTCCTTCTGCAGCGATTGCTGTAGAGGAGTTGTACAAAATCGGTGCAGATACCTTCATACGGGTAGGGACATGCGGCGGAATGCAGCCGGAAGTAGAAGCAGGCGATATTGTGATTGCTTCCGGATCAGTTCGAATGGAAGGAACGACTCGCGAGTATGCTCCCATTGAGTTTCCGGCGGTATCCGATTTCAATTTGACTCAGTCCTTAGTGGAGGCCTGCAAAGAAAGCAAACGGAAATATCATTTAGGCGTTGTGTACTGCAAAGATTCTTTCTACGGACAGCACGATCCGTCATCCAAACCAGTGTCCTATCAACTAGAAAATTATTGGGAAGCATGGAAAAGATGCGGTGTGCTGGCATCGGAAATGGAGTCGGCGGCATTGTTTGTAGTTTCTTCCTATCTTGGCGCAAGGGCTGCTGCAGTTTTCCTTTGTGTCAACAATCAGGAGCTCGCTGAAAAAGGTCTTCAAACATCAACAGCAGAAGATACGGATCAAGCAATCCAAACGGCTATCGAAGCGTTGAGAATACAGATTAGGAAAGACGAAGAAATATAGAGTGAAGTGTGAAAGAGTGGAGTTGAAGACGAAAATAAAAAGGATATTTATTTTCTACATTTGATAAAGACAATTCTTCAGATGTTTTACTTTTATAAAAATGTAATTTATTATTGCAAAAGACTCCCCTGCTTTTAAGCGTTGGGGGTGTAAAAGGAGGGGGTCTGGGGGAGGGGATGAGGGCGAATCGCAACGCTCTTTATCCTCCCTCAGGGCTGGAAGTTCAAGCCTCTCTCTCAAATAAATAAACTGACAAAAAAGATAAAAATCAAGAATTAGCGCTAGAGTTTCAGAAAGAAAAAAACAGTATGAATATGTAAATCCTTTGGATTTTGTGATGATGGAAACCTCTTATATATTGAGAGGTTTTTTCCTGTCTTGAAAATAAAATGGAAGTAAAATATTGACAGGCTATCGGGATTTTGATAGAATGGTAAAATGCTATAATAGACAAGAATGGAGAAGTACGCAATTATTCTCTATTTTGATGGAAATGTAAATCTTTAAAGCTTGGAAATTAAAGAGGGGTGAATGGTTGATGCATACTGAAAAGTATGGAATTACGGAGAGAGTCAGCTTCTCCAGGATTCAGAATGTATTAGGGCTGCCGAACTTGATTGCTGTCCAAACAGATAGTTATCGCTGGTTTATTGATGAGGGAATACGTGAATGCTTTAATGATATTAGTCCCATTTCAGATTACGCAGGAAGCCTTGTACTGGAATTTGTAGATTACTATATGGAAGACACACCTAAATATTCGGAACAAGAGGCAAAGGATAGAGATACAAACTATTCTTGTCCGCTTAAGGTGAAGGTTCGACTTATTAATAAAGAAACGGGAGAAGTAAAAGAACAGGAAGTGTTCATGGGAGATATGCCTCTTATGACGGAATCCGGTACTTTTATTATAAATGGAGCAGAAAGAGTTATTGTCAGTCAATTAGTTCGTAGTCCGGGTGTATACTATGCAGATGAAATAGACAAATCTGGAAACAGAATTTTTTCATCTACAGTAATCCCAAACAGAGGAGCTTGGCTGGAATACAGTACAGATGCAAATAATGTTATCAACGTACGTATCGATAAAACTCGAAAACTGCCGGTAACAACTTTAGTTCGAGCACTTATTTTCAACTCCGATGAGGAGATCTTGGAGGCTTTAGGCGATACACCGGAAGTGCGCGTTACTCTTGAAAAAGAAGTTTCGAAAACACAAGAAGAAGCCTTGATAGAAATTTATAAAAAACTGAAACCAGGAGATCCTGCTGCCCTAGAAAGTGCAGAGCCATTAATAAATAATTTATTTTTCGACAGCCGACGATATGATTTAGCAAAAGTAGGCCGTTATAAATTCAATAAAAAATTAGCCCTAAGAGACCGTATTACAAACACGACTTCAAAATCCGATATTATCAATGAAGATACTGGAGAGATTCTTGTTACGGCTGGTGAATCTATAGATCTAGAGAAAGCTATTGAAATCGAAAATGCCGGTATCAACCGCGTGGATGTTATGCTGGAAGGCCAGACTGCACGAGTCATCGGAAATCATTTTGTAGATATCGAAGCTTTTGATTTGGAATTTGATACTTCAGATCTGAATTTATCTCAAAAAATCTACTATCCGGTAATGGCAGAAATTTTAGATGAGTTCGATACACCGGAAGACATCAAAAAAGCGATGATCGAGAGACAAAAAGAGTTGTCGCCGATTCATATTACCCACTCTGATATCCTAGCAACTGTCAGCTATCAATTCAATCTGTTCCAAGGAATTGGAACGGTAGATGATATCGACCATTTAGGAAACAGAAGAGTGCGTTCTGTTGGAGAACTTCTTCAAAATCAGTTCCGTATCGGTTTATCCCGTATGGAAAGAGTTGTCAGAGAAAGAATGTCGACTCAAGATTTAGATCTTGCGACTCCGCAAGGATTAATCAATGTCCGCCCTGTAGTGGCTTCTATAAAAGAATTCTTCGGTTCATCACAGTTGTCCCAGTTCATGGATCAGATGAATCCCCTTGCAGAGCTTACTCATAAAAGAAGAATGTCAGCCTTAGGACCTGGCGGTCTTTCCAGAGACCGTGCCGGCGCCGAAGTAAGAGACGTTCATGATTCTCACTACGGAAGAATCTGTCCGATAGAGACTCCGGAAGGACCGAATATCGGTTTGATTACTTCTATGACCACATATGCACGTATTAATTCATATGGTTTCTTAGAGACCCCTTATAGAAAGGTGGACAAGGAAACAGGTATTGTAACAGATACTATGGAATATCTTACTGCAGATGTAGAGGATCATTATATTATCGCTCAAGCCAACGAACCTTTAGATGAAAATTCCAGATTTATAAATGAAAAAGTATCAGGCCGCGGTTTCTATGGAGAAAATGATATTTATCCTAGAGAAAAAATAGACTATATGGACGTTAGCCCGCAGCAGATTGTTTCTGTTGGTACAGCGATGATTCCATTCCTTGAAAACGACGATGCGACTCGTGCCTTGATGGGTTCGAACATGCAGCGTCAGGCGGTTCCTCTTCTTAAGACAGAAGCGCCTATCATCGGAACAGGAGTAGAACATAAAGCTGCATTAGACTCGGGAGTTGTGGTTAAATCCAGAGTGGAAGGTACTGTTACAAAAGTTTCCGGAAACGAAATTCAGGTTACAGCAGACGAGGATAGAAAAATTCATAGATATAAAGTGTTAAAATTCAAGCGTTCCAACCAAGGAACTACATTTAACCAGCGTCCGATCGTAAGAATAGGAGATCATGTTCACGAGAATCAGATTCTTGCAGATGGTCCTAGTACAAACGACGGAGAAATCGCTCTTGGGAAAAATCTTCTTGTTGCCTTCATGACATGGGAGGGTTACAACTACGAGGATGCGATTTTATTAAATGAAAAACTTGTTATCGACGATGTATTAACATCTGTTCATATAGAAGAGCACGAAAGCGAAGCAAGAGAAACAAAACTTGGACCGGAAGAAATCACAAAAGATATTCCAAATGTCAGCGAAGAGATGAGAAAAGATCTTGACGACAGAGGAATTATCCGTGTGGGTGCTGAAGTTACAAGCGGAGATATTCTTGTAGGAAAAGTAACTCCAAAAGGAGAAACAGAACTTTCTGCAGAAGAAAGACTTTTGAGAGCAATCTTTGGAGAAAAAGCAAGAGAAGTAAGAGATACTTCTTTGAGAGTTCCCCATGGAGAAACAGGTCTTGTTGTCGACGTTAAAACTTACAGCCGTGCGAATGGAGATGAATTGTCTCCAGGTGTAAACCAGGTTGTCCGTGTGTATGTTGCAGCGAAAAGAAAGATCATGGTAGGAGATAAGATGTGCGGACGACACGGAAACAAAGGTGTCGTTTCAAGAATCCTTCCTATGGAAGATATGCCTTATCTTCCAGACGGTACACCTGTTCAAGTTGTATTGAACCCGCTAGGGGTACCTTCCCGAATGAACTTGGGACAGATCCTAGAGGTGCATTTAGGACTTGCAGCAAGCAAATTAGACTGGAAAGTTGCGACTCCGGTATTCGACGGAGCAAGCGACTGGGATATCGTGGATGCTTTAAAAGAAGCAGGCTATCCTGAAACAGGTAAAATTTGGTTAAGAGACGGAAGAACAGGGGAAGAATTCGATAATCCTGTTACTGTCGGCTATATGTATATGCTTAAACTTCACCACATGGTAGATGAAAAAATCCATGCTCGTTCCATCGGACCTTATTCTCTTGTAACGCAGCAGCCTCTAGGAGGAAAAGCGCAGTTCGGAGGACAAAGATTCGGAGAGATGGAGGTATGGGCATTAGAAGCATATGGTGCCGCTCATACCCTTCAAGAAATATTGACTGTAAAATCCGATGATATTGTAGGTCGAGTGAAGACGTACGAATCTATTGTTAAGAATGAAAATATTTCAGAGCCTGGCATACCAGAATCTTTCAAAGTTCTTATAAAAGAATTACAGGCATTGTCTTTGGATGTAAAACTTTTAGATAAAGAGAAAAAAGAAATATCTTTAAAAGAAAATGAAGAAAATGCTATTAAATTTAGACATATAGAAGAAATGGATCAAAAAGACAAAGAACCGACTGAAAAAGCCAAAGAAGCTACAGAGGATATTTTCGTGGAAAGCGAAGAGACTGTAGAAAAAGCAGAAGAGGGTACAGTAGAAGAAACTGTTGAAGAAGAGATTAACGAATAATCG
The DNA here is from genome assembly GCF_052116305.1 of Gallicola sp. Sow4_E12. Taxonomy (NCBI): domain Bacteria; kingdom Bacillati; phylum Bacillota; class Tissierellia; order Tissierellales; family Peptoniphilaceae; genus Gallicola; species Gallicola sp. Sow4_E12. Next base: position 74,634 of record NZ_JBQKLI010000008.1, read on the forward strand.
CGAGAACGCAATAGAAAGGAGAGGGCTCCTTGGTAGAATTAACAAATTTTAATTCAATGAAGATAGGTTTAGCTTCACCGGAGAAAATCAGATCTTGGTCTCGGGGAGAAGTAAAAAAACCGGAGACAATCAACTATAGAACCTTAAAGCCTGAAAAAGACGGTTTATTTTGCGAGAAAATTTTTGGACCGCAAAAAGACTGGGAATGCAGCTGCGGTAAATACAAACGAATCCGTTATAAAGGTGTTGTTTGTGAAAAATGCGGGGTAGAGGTTACAACTTCTAAGGTCCGCAGAGAGAGGATGGGGCATATCGAGCTTGCCTCACCTGTTTCTCATATTTGGTATTTTAAAGGAATTCCATCTAGAATGGGACTTCTTCTGGATATGAGTCCTAGAGCATTAGAAAAAGTATTGTATTTTGCCAGCTATATTGTAATCGATGCAGGAGATACTGAGTTTTTTGAAAAGCAGCTTCTAACAGAATACGAGTATATGGAAGCCTGCGAAAATTATATAGAAGGTCAAGACTTTGTAGCGGGTATGGGTGCCGAAGCGATTAAAGAACTTTTAGAAAAAATCGACTTGGAAGCGGAATTTAAAGAATTGGAAGATGAACTGGAAACAGCTACAGGCCAAAAAAAAATCCGTATTCTAAGAAGACTAGAAGTAGTTAATGCTTTCCGCGAGTCTGGAAATGATCCTACATGGATGATTCTAGATGCGATGCCGGTTATTCCTCCAGATCTGCGACCTATGGTTCAGCTAGAAGGAGGCCGCTTTGCAACAAGCGACTTAAACGACTTATACCGCCGTGTAATCAACCGAAACAACCGTTTGAAAAGACTGTTGGATATCGGTGCTCCAGATATTATTGTTCGAAACGAAAAAAGAATGCTTCAAGAGTCTGTTGACGATTTGATCGATAACGGAAGACGAGGAAAACCTGTTACAGGCCCTGGAAACAGACCTCTAAAAAGTTTATCCGATATGCTTAAGGGTAAAAACGGACGTTTCCGTCAAAACTTGTTAGGTAAAAGGGTAGACTACTCAGGACGTTCTGTAATCGTTGTTGGACCGAAACTTAAATTCAACCAGTGCGGTCTGCCGAAAACAATGGCGTTAGAACTATTCAAACCTTTTGTAATGAAAGAGCTTGTAAATAGAGATATCGCTCATAATATTAAAAACGCTAAAAAAATGGTGGAGAGAAAGAATTCTAAAGTATGGGATGTCTTAGAAGATGTTATCAAAGACCATCCAGTCCTATTAAACAGAGCCCCTACTCTTCACAGACTAGGTATCCAAGCATTTGAGCCTGTTCTTGTAGACGGTAAAGCGATTAAGCTTCATCCATTGGCTTGTACAGCTTATAATGCGGACTTCGACGGAGACCAGATGGCGGTCCATCTTCCTTTATCTGCAGAAGCTCAAGCAGAAGCACGTCTTCTAATGATGAGTACAAATAATATTTTAGCGCCGAAAGACGGTAAGCCGATCACAACACCATCTCAGGATATGGTATTGGGTGCATATTATTTAACTCGAGGAAAAGATGAAGAAAGAGCCGAATTTAAAGAAAAAATCAAAGCAGATGCTTTTGCAGTTCCGCTGTTTACAGATATAGACGAACTGAAAAAGAGTTATCAGCTTGGAAATGTTGGTCTTCACGACTTTGTAAGGGTTCGAGTTTATAATAAGAATCTTGAGAAAAGTAGACCTGTATTGTCTACAGTAGGAAGATTTATTTTCAACGAAAAGATTCCTCAAGATTTAGGTTTTGTTAATCGTGAAGAAAAACCATTTAAACTTGAAATCGACAAACTGGTAGGCAAGAAAGAGTTGGAAGAGATTATTCACCGCTGTTATGAAAAACACGGCAATATTATCACTTCAGAACTTCTGGATTATATTAAATCTTTAGGATATAAATATTCTACAATAGGTGCTGTCACCATCTCCATGGGTGATATCAACGTTCCGGAATCAAAACCCTCTATCCTTCTACAAGGGGATAAAAGAGTAGAGGAATACGAGAACCTTTATCGTACAGGTATGATTTCCGATGAAGAACGTTATAATTTCGTTATCAAGATCTGGGGAGAAGTCACAGACGAATTGACAAATACCTTGATGAGAGACCTTGATGATGATAATAACCTTGCGATCATGGCCAACTCTGGTGCCCGTGGTAGTAAAAACCAGATCAGACAGCTGGGCGGTATGCGTGGTTTGATGAGTTCTGCAGCCGGCAGAACAATCGAAATTCCAATCAAATCCAACTTCCGTGAAGGTTTAACAGTACAGGAATTCTTTATCTCAACTCACGGTTCCAGAAAAGGACTTTCCGACACAGCCTTAAGAACAGCGGATTCAGGATACTTGACAAGAAGAATGGTTGACGTTTCCCAAGATGTTATCGTAACGGAACAAGACTGCGGTACCGATCAATATATTACAGTTCGCGACTTTATGGAAGGAAACGAATTGATAGAAGGAATCGGAAGCAGAGTTGTTGGACGTTTCGCTTTTGAAGATGTATTGGATTTAGATACTGGGGAAATAATCGTTCAGAAAAACGAATTAATCACCAGCGATATTGCAGACAAGATCGTTGAGAAAAATATAAAAGAAGTAAAAGTACGGTCCGTACTTGGATGTAAAACAAAATACGGAGTTTGTGCTAAGTGCTACGGCAAGAACTTAGCTACAGGAAAAGCTGTAAATATAGGGGAAGCTGTTGGAACGATAGCAGCTCAGTCTATTGGAGAGCCGGGTACTCAGCTTACAATGAGAACTTTCCACTCCGGAGGAATCGCCGGTGTTGGAATCACACAAGGTTTGCCTCGTGTGGAGGAGCTTTTCGAAGCAAGAAAGCCGAAAGGTCTTGCTTATATTACAGAGATTTCAGGTACTGTAGAAGTTGTAGATAATAAGAAAAGAAATGATATTATCGTAAGAGCCGAGGATGGAGAAGAAAAAACTTATGCCATTCCATATGGCTCCCGCTTAAGAGTTAAAACAGGGGACTCTATAGAAAAAGGACAAGTTTTAACAGAAGGTTCTATCAACCCTCATGATATTCTTGAAGTATTGGGAGTACAAGGCGTTCAGGACTATATTATCAAGGAAGTCCAAAAGGTATACCGTCTTCAAGGGGTAGGTATTGACGATAAACATATCGAGATTATTATTCGACAAATGCTTTCTAAAGTGAAAATCGATACTTCAGGAGACTCTGATTTCTTAGAAGGAAGTTTAGTAAACTTCAGAGAATTTGAAGATGCAAACGAAAGATTGGAAAAAGAAGGCAAAGAAATAGCTACCGGGGAAAGAACTTTATTAGGTATCACAAAGGCATCCCTTGCTACAGATTCATTCCTATCGGCAGCATCGTTCCAGGAAACAACAAGAGTCTTGACAGATGCGGCGATAAAAGGAAAAGAAGATCATCTTCTAGGATTGAAAGAGAATGTTATTATCGGTAAGCTGATACCAGCAGGAACAGGTATTCACAAATATAGCGACATTGATATCGACTATGCTGGTAAAGCAGAAGAAGATGAAAAAATCGAGGTTAAAGCCCACGGAATCACAGAAGAGCGTGAAGGTGTGGCAGATCCGGAAGATATATTAGAAAAATTATAAAACAATAAAAACGAGATTGAAATCGAAAGATTTCATCTCGTTTTTTTAATATGATCTTCGCATGTATATATTTTGCCCAACACATCCATTTGTATTATGATTTAGAATTGGTTTGCCTGTTTGGATTTTTATAGAACCAGTTTAGAGCCTTCTCTGATCCTACAACAATAATAGAAAATGTGCTATAGTAAGAGAAGATTTGAGGTGTAGAGATGGAAGAATTAATACGTGTAGAAAATCTATCTTTTGCGTATGAAACGTTAGAAGACGGTACTATAGATTATGTTCTGGAAGATATTAATTTACAAGTAAAAAAAGGAGAGTTTCTAGTTGTTTTAGGCCATAATGGTTCTGGAAAATCGACTTTGGCAAAATTAATAAATGCACAGTTTGTTCCAAACGAAGGAAATATTTGGGTGAAAGGGATCAATACAAGAGAGGAAGAGACGATTTGGGATATTAAGAAAACCTGCGGTATGGTTTTCCAAAACCCGGACAATCAGCTTGTAGCGACGATTGTAGAAGAGGATGTTGCTTTTGGTCCTGAGAATTTAGGCATACCTATGCCTAAACTTAGAGAACAAGTAGATAAAGCTCTGGAAACGGTTGAAATGAGCGAGTATAAAAAGCATTCTCCGGCACTTCTCTCTGGCGGACAGAAACAAAGAATCGCTATAGCGGGAATTTTAGCGATGGATCCGGAATGTATTCTTTTAGACGAGCCTACAGCGATGCTGGATCCTTCTGGAAGAAAAGAGATCGTGAATACTATACTAAAGCTAAACAGAGATTATAATAAGACGATTGTATATATCACCCATTATATGGAAGAGGCAGTGTTAGCAGACCGTATTATCGTTATTTCAGATAAAAAAATCATTGAAGAAGGCACTCCTCGAGAAATCTTTGGAAAAGTCGAGAGGATGAAAGAGTTGGGACTGGATGTTCCTCAAGTTACGGAACTGGCTTTTCTTTTAAGACAAGAAGGCTATGACATTCCCAATGTATTAACATCAGAAGAGTTGGTAGAGGCATTATGCAGATTAAATTAGACAATACAAGTTATATTTATAATAAAGGCAATAAATTTGAAAAAAGAGCCTTGGATCAAATAAATCTTGAAATTAATCAAGGAGAGTTTATTGGTTTAATCGGACATACGGGCTCAGGGAAGTCGACCCTTGTTCAGCATCTTAACGGTCTGATGCTGCCTACGGAAGGAAAGGTATTTATCGATGGCAAGGATTCATCCGATAAAAGAGTATCGAAAACAGAGATCCGAAAAAAAGTAGGTCTTGTATTCCAGTATCCGGAGTATCAGCTTTTTGAAGATACGATTTATAACGATATTGCATTTGGACCTAAAAATATAGGCTGCAGCGTAGAAGAGATCGAGGAACGGGTACGATGGGCCTGCGAGATGACTGGAGTAGATTTCAAAGAAGCAAAGGAGCTTTCTCCCTTTGAACTTTCCGGCGGACAAAAACGAAGGGTTGCCATTGCTGGAGTCATAGCGATGAAGCCGAAGTTTCTCGTTTTAGACGAACCGACAGCCGGACTTGATCCTATAGGAAGAGAAGAGATTCTTTCTGAAATCCACCGTCTTTATAAAGAAGAGAATATTACAGTTATACTCATCTCTCACAGCATGGAAGATGTGGCGAGACTTGCGGACCGCCTGCTTGTTATGGATAATGGCAGAATTATTATGGATGACAAAACAAGAGAGGTATTTAAGCGTTCACAAGAACTGAAGGACATCGGTCTGAATATTCCTCAGGTTACAGAATTTATGAATGCTTTCCAAGCGAAAGGAAATGAGGTTCGCGAAGATATTTATACAGTGGAAGAGGCCTTTTTAGAAATCAAAAATTATTTGAGAGGGCAGCGCTTATGATGAAAGATATTACATTAGGACAATTTATACCGGGGGACAGTATTATTCATAAACTGGATCCCCGTGTGAAGATCGTTGCCATATTGATTTATATGATCTCTGTTTTTTTAGTGACGAAATTTATAGTCTATCTTCCGATTGCCATTGCTTTACTAGCTGTTATTTTAGTTTCGGGCATAGAGCTTAAATTTGTGCTGAATGGCTTAAAACCTTTAGTTTTTATTATCTTTTTGACATTGATGATAAATCTCTTAATGACGCCGGGAAGAGTATTGTATGAAATTGGATTCATCCGAATTACGGAAGAGGGGCTTCATACTGGACTTTTTATGGCCACAAGACTGATTCTCCTTGTAATCGGGACATCTCTTTTGACTCTTACAACAAGTCCGATTATTTTGACAGACGGTATGGAAAGTTTGATGAAGCCTCTTACTAAAATAGGATTCCCTTCCCATCAGCTTGCGATGATGATGACCATAGCCCTTCGTTTTATACCGACGTTATTTGAAGAAACGGATAAAATTATGAAAGCTCAAATGGCACGAGGAGCTGATTTTGAAACAGGAAATCTGTTGAAAAGAGCCAAGAACCTCGTTCCTCTTTTGGTTCCGCTGTTTATAAACTCCTTTCGAAGAGCGGACGAATTAGCCACTGCAATGGAATCGAGATGTTACCGGGGAGGGGAGGGCAGAACTAGACTTAACGAACTGAAATACCACAAAAGAGATACTGTTGCTTATATTATCCTCGCTGTATATCTAGTATTTATCATTGCAATGAGGTTTATATAATGAGAAATATAAAGTTAACAATTCAGTATGACGGTTCCTACTTTTACGGGTGGCAGTATCAAAAGAATCTTCCTTCGGTTCAAGGCTCTATTATGAAAGCCTTAGAAGATTTATTTCTTGAAGAGATTAAATTAATGGGAGCAGGGAGAACAGATGTTGGCGTTCATGCCATGGGGCAGGTAGCCCATTTTAAAACAAGAAAAAATCATAAACTTCCGCATATTGTCACGGGATTGAACCATTATCTGCCTATTGGGATTCAGATTATCGATGCAGAAGAGGTGGGAGAAGATTTTCATTCCCGTTTCAGTGCCAAGTCAAAGACATACCGCTATTTTCTTAGCCGGGAAAGATATCTTCATCCTATTCATAAAAAGTATAAAGGACATTACTACGGACCTTTAGACGTGGAAAAGATGAGAGAAGCTGGGGAATTTTTGAAAGGAACCCATGACTTTACTTCTTTTCAAACTCAAAAACAGCCCCATGTAAATCCTGTACGCACACTCGATTTTCTAGAGATCACCGAAGAGGAACAGGAGCTGGTTTTCGAATTCCACGGTGAAAGTTTTCTCCACAATATGGTTCGAAATATAGTAGGCAGTCTTCTAGAAGTCGGCAAGGGAAAAAGAGAGCCGAAGTGGATCCAAGAGGTTTTGGAGAAAAAAGACCGAAAATCCGCCGCTCCAACGATTAGTGCTGCTGGACTATATCTATGGGAAGTTCATTATTAGAAAAAAGATAGGCACGCCTCCGGCAGCCAGACAGGCTCGCTAAAGGGACCTTAGAAAAGAAAGAGTGGCCCTTTGTTTCTAGCCAATCACGGAAGAACACCGTTCTTGGGAAACAAATGGCATGAGCCCTCTTCTAAAATTAAATGCTTGGTTTGCAAGAGAGCTCAAAGAGTGAAGAGTGAAGTTGCAGAAGGAAAGTGGAATAACACCACTTTCTTTTTTTATAGGAAAATTATATTTTAGTGTTATCTATGTTTTTAGTCTTCGGATTATTGAAATAGCAATTAGCGAGTCTATCTTTAAAAGATAGAAAAATGAAAGATTATTCATTTTTCAACATTAATTTCACTCTTCACTCTTTCACTCTGTTTTTTAAAAGGGCATTATACCGTGACTTCATAGTTTTACAATGATATACTAAAGAATATCAGTTTTAGGAGGAGAATATGAAAAAAAATGATGTTCAAATAAAATGGAAGAGTCTGGTTCTTTCATTTTTGATGTTGATGTCTGTAGTTTTAGGAACTGTTCCATCTTTTGCATCGGCTCAGGTTGCTACGCCGGGAAAATTAAGAGTAGGAATGGAAGCAAACTATGCCCCGTTTAACTGGGCGCAGACATCTGATGAAAATGGCGCTGTGGCCATAGCAAACAGCGAGGGTGAGTATGCGAACGGCTATGACGTTCAGATTGCAAAAAAGATAGCAGACAGTCTGGGACTAGAGCTTGAGATCGTAAAGTATGAATGGGATGGACTGCCACCGGCAGTTATGACAGGAAAAATCGATGCGATTATTGCTGGAATGAGTCCTACTGCTGAGAGAAAAGAGCAGATCGACTTTTCAGACAGTTATTATACTTCTGATTTAGTGGTTGTAGTTCAAAAAGGCAGCCAATGGGCTGATAAGAAAACCTTGGCGGATTTCAGCGGAGCTAGAATTACAGGGCAGCTGAATACATTCCATTATTCTGTTATCGATCAGATTCCGGGGGTCAGCAAAGAGACTGCTTTAGATAGTTTCCCTACAATGATCGAAGCGTTAAAATCCGATCGTATCGACGGTTATGTATCGGAAAAACCAGGAGCCATGGCTGCGGTTGCAGCAAACCCTGATTTAGTTTTTGTGGAATTTGAGCAGGGACAAGGATTTAATACTTCTTCAGAAGACACCTCTATTGCCGTAGGAATCCAAAAAGGAAGCAGCTTAACTGGAGAAGTGAATAATGCTCTATCTTTAATCGGAGAAGAAGAACGTGCTCAGGTTATGGAAGAAATGGTAATGCTTAATGTGGCAGAAGAAGGAGGAACACAGTCTTTCTTCGGTTCTATTGTTTCAATGGCGAGAGAATACGGTTCCTTATTTATTCGAGGAGCAGCGATTACAATGCTTATTGCTATTGTATCTACACTGATCGGATTCTTGATCGGTCTTGTGATCGGAGTGGTAAGAAGCATTCCTCTTAATCGAAAAAAAAGACCGGGACAGTACCATGTTCAAAAGGTTATCAACTTCCTTTTAGCGGCTTACGTAGAAATCATCCGTGGAACACCGATGATGGTACAAGCAGTGTTATTCTACTATGGAAGCAAGCAGCTCTTTAATTTAGATATAAATATTTTGTTAACAGCGTTTATCGTCGTTTCTGTGAACACTGGAGCTTACTTGGCTGAAGTTGTTCGAGGAGGAATCAACTCTATCGATAAGGGCCAGTTTGAAGCCTGCAAAGCAATAGGAATGAGCCATACTCAGACCATGACAAATGTTGTGCTTCCCCAAGCGATACGAAATATCCTTCCGATGATCGGAAATGAGTTCGTAATCAATATTAAAGATACATCCGTACTAAATGTAATCGCTGTAACAGAGCTGTTCTTTGTTACAAGATCTATTGTCGGTTCAACGTATCAAGCCTTCCAAGGCTATTTGATTACAGCGGCAATCTACTTTGTATTAACCTTTACAACTACAAGAATTATCCGTCTTCTTGAAAGAAGATTAGATACAGATAGAAGAATCATATTAACCAGCGACAGTGTAGGAGGAGTCTAATGGAAGGAATATTACAACTAAATCATTTAAAAAAGAATTTCGGAGATGTAGAAGTTCTTAAAGACATTAATATGGATGTATATAAAAATGATGTAATCTCCGTTATCGGCTCTTCTGGATCCGGTAAATCGACAATGCTTCGATGTATTAATTTATTAGAAGAACCTACGGACGGAGATATTTTATTTCACGGGAATTCTATTTTAACTAAAAATTACGATGAAAAAGAGTATCGTGCAAAAGTAGGCATGGTGTTTCAGCAGTTTAATCTATTTAAGAACTTAAACGTACTGGAAAACTGTGTTGTAGGGCAGATGAAAGTTTTAGGCAGATCTCGGGGAGCAGCAGAAGAGAATGCGAAACTGTACTTAAATAAAGTCGGAATGGGGACCTTTGCAAAAGCAATGCCGTCCCAGATTTCGGGAGGACAGCAGCAGCGTGTGGCAATTGCAAGAGCTCTTTCTATGGATCCAGAAATTCTGCTTTTTGATGAGCCGACATCCGCTCTTGATCCTGAAATGGTAGGCGAAGTGCTTAAAGTTATGGAAGATCTTGCCAGAGAAAACATGACAATGATCGTTGTAACCCATGAGATGGATTTTGCAAGAGATGTTTCAACGAAAGTTTGTTTTATGGATAATGGTTATATAGAAGAAGAAGGTTCGCCAGAAGATATCTTTATGCATCCAAAAAGCGATCGAACAAAGGATTTCTTAAGCCGTTTTTTGGGTAATGATAATTAATAGCCTAAAAAAATAGTTAAAAAGGAGTAAACTATGAACCCGAATAAACAGAACAACAATAGAAAGGGACACACTCCTAAGCCTTTTCGAGAGACAATCAGAACTCTCGTAATTATACTTATTCTTGTAGGAGCAGCCTTTGGAATCAAAGGCTGTTCGAAAGAGGGAGATGTTACAGAAAACAACAGTAATCAAGAGGAAGAAAAGACACTTTCTAAAGCTGAACTGGAGGAACTGGAAGCTCAAAGAAAAGAAGAATATGGAGAATTTTACGTTCCTCTTCCAGCGGCAGATAGAAAAGAAAAAGATGTAAATGTAAAAGGTCTGTATGTTTCTGCAGACGAGGCGGCTCAGCCTTTTAACGAAGAAGAAATCGACGCCTATGCCCAAGAGATCGAGAAGATGCTCCAAGGAGAAGGAACAGCAGAGAAACCGGATAATATTAATGCTCTTGAAGCAGCACTTGCTATTGCAAATGCCACTGAGGTAAATACTTTAGTTATTGATGTAAAAACAGACTGGGGTTCTTTAGCTTGGTCAACCGAAGTGCCTCTTGCAAAGGAGCTGGGTGTTTCTCAACCTGTGTCACAGGATGATTTCAAATCCCTGCTGGATTATATGGAGAAAAAAGAGATCTACAAAATGGCAAGGGTGGTAACCTTTAAAGATCCGATTCTTCCAGATCGGAAACCAGAACATGCGATGCAGCTTAACAGCGGCGGAATCTATCGGGATAATGATGGAAATGCATGGGTAAACCCCTTTGACGAATATGTCTGGAAATATGTGGTGGCCATTTCAAAGGAAGCTGTAAACCGCGGTTTCGATGAGATTCATTTTGACTATGTCCGATTCCCGGACGGAGCGAGAACATACAATGAGATTGCGAATTTCCCGGGAAGAGACGGGCGTCCAAAAGATGCGGCTATAACAGCATTTCTACAATTTGCAAGGGAAGAATTAAAAGACTATCCAGCAAAAACATCTGCTGCGATTTTTGGAACAACGACGAAAAACTGGGAAGATATTCCGGATGATATAGGACAAGGATTCTTAAAAGTTTCTAATAATACAGACAGAGTTGCACCCATGGTTTATCCAAGCCATTACACCGAAGGTTGGTTCGGGTTTGATGTACCGGATGCCAATCCTTACGGAGTTTTAGAAGACTCAATGCGTTCAAGTATTGAAAAAAATGCAGCCTTGCCAAATCCTGCACAGATCACTCCATGGATACAAGCTTTTACAGCAAGCTGGGTGCCGGGCTTTATAGAATATACACCTTCTGTCATTGCTCAGCAGATTCAAGGAAGCCAATCCGTCGGGGTAGACAGTTATTTATTATGGAACTCTTCTAGCAGATACGATCCGCAGATTTTTAATTACAAGCCGGAAGCCCCTAAAAAAGAACAAGGAAAAGATCTTATGGGTCGTACGCCCGAGGAAGCTTTAGATCGATACCTCAAAGGGCTAGAAAGCGACAACTATCAGAGAATGTATCTGATGACTCCTGTGGCATCCCATCAGCCTCTCTACGAAGATTATGCTAAAAAAATGGAAGAGCGGAATGTCGATTTAAAAGGCTATACTCTTAATTCATTTGATATGGAGGGAGAAAGCGGTGTGGCAAAAGTGGCTTTTTCCTATTCAATAAATGGAAAAGAAGTGGAAAACGAGAGCCATGATCTAAAAGTATTCCTTGAAAACGGAATCTATAAAATACAGCCTCCTGCATTTGGTGATAGTCCTGCAGAAGCTCCCGCTGAGACACAAGAAAACAGCAACGAATAAGGAAAGAATTATATGAAATATGATTTTCAAACTGTAACGAACAGAAGAAATACCGGATCGATGAAATGGGATCAAATGCTTTTAGATAATCCAGAGCTGGAAGAGGATATTATTCCTCTTTCGGTAGCGGATATGGAGTTTAAAAACCCTCCAGAAATAAAAGAAGGATTGAAAAACTATATCGACGAAATGATCTTAGGTTATACAGGTCCGACAGAGTCCTACTACGATGCGGTTATCCATTGGATGGAAAAACGCCATCAGTATAAAGTAGAAAAAGAATGGATTGTTCAGACGCCTGGTGTTGTAAATGCTTTCTTCAATGCAGTAAGAAATTTCTCGGAAGAAGGCGACGGCATTATTGTTATGGGCCCTGTGTATTATCCCTTTTATCTTTCTGCAGAAAAAAACAACAGGAAAATTGTCAATTGCCCTTTGCTAGAGGATAAGGGCTATTACACTATGGACTTCGAAAAAATAGAACAAGCGGCACAAAGGAAAGAAAATAAAATTCTTTTATTCTGCAGTCCTCATAATCCTGTAGGAAGGGTATGGACAAGGGAAGAACTGGAACAGCTTTCGAAGATTATTCTGAGAAATGATCTTTTAGTTGTGTCCGACGAGATCCACAGCGATCTGATCATGCCGGGATATAAACATTTAGTTCTTCAAAATATCGATCCCCGTTTGCAAGACCGGATTATTACCTGCACAGCTCCTTCCAAGACCTTCAACCTTGCTGGTCTTGGGATATCCAACATTATTATCCCAAATGAAGAGATTCGCAATCGTTTTAAAGAAGGTCTTGTAGAAACAGCCACATTTAACACGATGATGGGATTCAAAGCTTGTGAGACAGCCTACAATGAATGTGAAGAATGGCTGGAAGAATGTATAGAAGTTATCGATGGAAATCAAAGGTATGTTAAAAAATTCTTCGAAGAAAATTTTCCGAAAATAAAAGCTCCTTTAGTAGAAGGAACTTATCTTCAATGGGTGGATTTCAGAGCTTTGGATCTAGGAAATGAAGAACTGGAAGAACTGATGACAAAAGAGGCAAAACTTTATCTAGACGAAGGCTATATCTTCGGCGCGGAAGGAAGCGGATTTGAACGATTCAATCTAGCCTGCCCAAAATCAGTCATAGAGCAAGCCTTGGAAAGACTGAAAAAAGTTATAGAGAAAAAACTGTAAAAGACAGATGCATATTGCATCTGTCTTTTATTTTTTGAACTAAACTCTTATGTTATACTAAAGTGGAATATACAATTCTTTTAGAAAATAGAATAGGAGAAAAAGGCTATGATAGTTAATCGAAAAAAGCTGGCGTTTTTTCTGCTTTTAATACTGAGCCTCGGTCTATCCGGCTGTGGATTTTTTTCGAATAAAGAAATTATTACGGAAGAATCAAAATCCCCGGCTATATTTAGAAGAAAAGTAAAACTGAATAGGGACAGTGTTTTTTTGAATAAAGATGGATACGAATTTTCAAATCAAAAAGATATCCGTATTCCTGAAGACATCTATCAAGGACACTATGAAATTACTACATCCAGTCGAGGGAAAATAATCCTATTTCAAGATAGCAAAAAAATATATGAACAGGAACTTTATTCGGAAGAAAGCGGGATTTTTCCGTTGAATACAATTTTGGATATTCAGTCTGGAGAAACGATGGAGGTTGAAGGCAATCTCGTTTTTAGACCCGTTAAAGCAAAAAAGTCAGGGGACACTTTACATAACGGATGCTATATTGCAGGGAGAGATTTCTCTGAAGGAGGTTATTTGCTTGGAATTTTTCGGGGAAGGGGAGAAGTGATAATCTATAAAAGAAAAGAAGGCAAACGAGTGATAAGGGAAAAACACGAAGTAGAAGAGGGACAGACTTTAGAAATGGCTTTAGATACAAACTGCGAAATCTGTCTTAAGAATATAGAAACGGCACATCTTATTTGGCTCTCAAATGTGCAGGATGCTAAAATGTAGAACTATAGTATGAAATCTTTCTTTGCGTTATAATAATCATTTGTAGATTGTTCACATATAAGAAAAAAGAAAGAAGGGGTTTTTTGACATTAACAAGCAAACAAAAGGGTGTACTATTTATACTGATATCTGCATTCGGATTTGCGATGATGAATCTTTTTGTAAGATTATCTGGGGATCTTCCCAGTATACAAAAAAGTTTTTTTAGAAATTTAATTGCTTTTTTCGTGGCGCTGGTTTATCTGATTCGAAAAAGCAGCAAGACGGACAATAAAATATCTTTACCCAAGGGAAAAGATCAATGGGGAATCCTGCTTCTTCGATCCCTCTTTGGAACAGTTGGTATTATAGCGAATTTTTATATGCTGGATCGTGTTCCTGTAGCAGATGCCTCTGTAATGAATAAATTGGCTCCGTTTTTCGTTGTACTGCTATCCTTTATATTTCTTCATGAGAAAATGAATATAAGTCAAATATTTGCACTTGTATGCGCTTTTGCCGGAGTGATCTTTGTAGCAGATCCGTCTTTTGATAATGTAAACAGCCTTCATTATCTCGTAGGTGTTTTTGGCGGATTTTCAGCAGGGGCAGCTTATACTTGTCTTCGCCAGCTGGGGTTATGGGGGGTGGACGGCTCCTTTATTATCTGCTTTTTTGCAGGGATGAGCTGTATCCTTACACTTCCTTTTCTAATATTGAATTATCATTCTATGACAGCAATTCAGATCTTTCTGTTAGTCTGCACAGGAAGTTTTGCAGCGGTAGGCCAGTACGGAGTGACGTTTGCTTATAAACATGCTCCCGGAAAAGAAATTTCGATTTATGATTATTCGACAGTAGTATTTACGGCTGTTCTGGGATTTTTATTTTTATCGGAAGTGCCGGATTTTGGAACGGTGATCGGATCGGCCTTGATATTTGCAGCGAGCCTTGCGATCTTTCTGTATAATAGAAAAAGACAGGCGTGATTGCTTCGCAACTCAGGCGCTAGGCGGCACACCTTCGGTGGCCAGGCAGGATGCCTTCGGCACCTAGGAAGAGATAGGCGTGATTGTTTTGCAACACGCGGCTTAGGCAGCTTGCTGTAGCTGCAGGAAGATTGTATTTGAATAAAAAAAGGACGGATACTCAAAAGTATCCGCCCTTTTTTTATTATTTTTTCTAGGTCACGAAGCGATCCTGCCTAGGTTGTGAAGCAAGCTCGCCTGACCTCCGTTAGCAGGGCTGACTAAGCTTCTTCCACAGAAGGAGCTTTCTCTTCATCGGAGACGATCCCTTTGATTCCTCTTGTTTTATCAAGAAGACGGCTTACGGAATTGTCCAAGTTGATTCTTCTTAAGAATTTCGCAACTAGATTCGATAAGTTTACTTGATGGAACCATGGCTGGTTGATAATTTCTTCTGGGACATAAGTTAAATTTGTAGAATAGACTTTGTCGATAAGGCCTGCTTCATAATATTCGTTGAATTTTTCAGGACCTTCTGTAAAGAGCGCAAAACTTACTGCACAAAAGATGCGGTTCGCCTTTTTCTTTTTCAATTCCTTGGCGATATCCAGTACAGATCCGCCGGAAGCGATCATGTCGTCTACGATAAGGATATCCATGCCTTCAACATCTCTACCGATATACTTATGTTCGACAATAGGGTTTTTCCCGCCGATTACTTTCGTATAATCTCTTCTTTTGTAATAAAGTCCTATATCTTGTCTTAGTACATTGGAATAATAGATGGCTCTATCCATCGCTCCTGTATCCGGGCTGATAATGATCATTTCGTTATTCGCAAGTTCTTGTTTTGAAATATTTTCAGTGCTAATAAGAGCGTTTACAATTTCTGCAGTTGGATAAATATTTTCAAAAGATAAAAGCGGAATTGCATTTTGAACATTTGGATCATGTACGTCAAAGGTATAAATACCGTTGATTCCCATATTCTGAAGTTCATGAAGCGCCATCGCACAGTCTAAGGATTCTCTCGTTTTTCTGCGATGCTGGCGGCTTCCATATAGAAGGGGCATAACTACATTGATTCGATGAGATTTTCCGTTGATTGCAGAGATAACTCTCTTAATATCTTGGAAATGCTCGTCAGGACCCATTCTGTTTTCACTCCCGAACATTTTGTAAGTACAACCATAATTACCGATATCGCAAAGAATAAAGATGTCTTTGCCTCGAACAGATTCGTTAATTTGAACCTTCGCTTCACCATTAGAGAAACGGCTTTCTGTTATATCGATGAGATAACTGAAATCTTCATCTTTGTTATTTTTCTTTTTCAACCATTCATCTACTTCGCGGCCGATTGTGCTCATGCTTTTTAAAGCGATCAGACCCATTTCACCATAAGATAGTCCATGTTTTTTTGACGCCATATGATCCCTCCTGTTATTTCTCTGACTGATTTTTAGGATATCACAGAATGATAATGAAGACAATAAAGGAAAGATGGAATAAAAAATATGTTCTAAATTGTGGTACTATTTGTAAAGGAGAGGAGCCGATTAAAATGGATGAATATTTTATGAGAAAGGCATTGGAAGAAGCAGAGCTTGCTTATAGAGAAGAAGAAATTCCTATAGGTGCTATTGTTGTGTATAAGGGCGAAATAATTGGAAGAGGCCATAACAAAGTAGAGCAAGACCAAAATCCCCTGCAGCATGCAGAGCTTATAGCGATTAAGGAAGCTTCGGAAGCGATAGGGTCCTGGAGGCTGATCGACTGCGATCTTTATGTTACCCTTGAGCCCTGCATTATGTGTTCCGGCGCTTTAGTCTATTCTAGAATACGAAGAGTAGTTTTCGGAGCCTACGATCCAAAAAGAGGATGCTGCGGCAGTATAATGGAGATACCGCAGGTGAAAGAATTCAATCATCATGTGGAAATAAAAGGGGGGGTTCTGAAGGAAGAATGTCTGGAAAAAATTCAGAGATTTTTTCGGGAGCTGAGGGCGAAAAAACGACCCTAATTGTGTTATGATTGTAATATTGCAAATAAGATAAAAATTAGTGGAAATAACCTAGTAAAATTATGTATAATAAAGAGGACGACATTGAATCAAAGATATTACAGCTTGTCAGAGTATTTTAAAGAAAAATATGGATTTAAAATATATAAATTAGGAATCGATGGAGGGTTCAGCTGTCCGAATCGTCAAGAGGGTAAAAGAGGCTGCCTTTTTTGTTCTGAAAAAGGAGCGGGAGAATTTACCCCAGATCGGAGAAAAACAATTCCAGAGCAGATTAAAGAACAAAAATCGAATTTAAAACATAAGGATGCAATAAAGTTTCTTGCTTACTTTCAGAACTTTACAAATACCTATGCAGATCCACGCCATTTGAAAAAGCTTTATGACGAAGCTTTAGAACAAAAAGACATTATCGGGCTTTCTATAGCGACAAGACCGGATTGTCTAGGAGAAGATGTGCTGGATTTGATTGAACAATACAATAAAAAAGAATGTTTTGTGGAGCTGGGGCTGCAGACAACTAATGAGAAAACAGCGAGTTTGATTCGTCGAGGATATGATAACTGCTTTTTTTATTGCAGTATTGAAAATCTGAACCAAAGAAAAATTAAAAGTGTGGTTCATGTAATAGCGGGTCTTCCAGGGGAACAAAAGGAAGATTTTCTAAAAACAATAGAGGATATCAAAGATCTTGGGATCTGGGGGATTAAATTCCACAGTCTGTATATTCAGAAGGATTCTGATCTTTATTTACATTACAAAAAAGCTTCTTTTCCGCTTTTGGAAAAAGAAGAGTATATAGATTGGGTCTGCGATGCGTTGGAGCGGATACCTGCGAGTATGGTGGTACACCGTTTAACAGGGGATGCAGACAAGAGTTTATTGTATAAGCCGACATGGTCAGCGGATAAATTATCGGTGATCGGAGGGATACAAAAAGAACTCAAGCTGAGAAAGAGTTTTCAAGGGAAGTACTATGCCCAAGAGGGCGAAAGGAGCAAAGAATGAAATACAACATAGGTCTAGATGTTGGATCGACGACGGTTAAACTCGTCGTCTTAGATGAACAGGATGAAATCAAATACAGCATTTATAAGCGTCATCTCTCCGATGTGGAGGAAACAGTAAGAGAAGTAGTAGTAGATGCTTATAAAGAAGTAGGAGATGGAGATGTTACCATGATGGTAACAGGATCCGGAGGGATGTTTGTTGAGAAATATCTCAAGATTCCTTTTATACAAGAGGTGGTTTCGGGAACGACAGCTATCCGAAAATATATTCCCGACACCGATGTGGCTATCGAACTTGGGGGAGAAGATAGTAAAATTACCTACTTAAGCGGAAATATCGAGCAGAGAATGAACTCGATCTGTGCGGGAGGTACAGGTGCTTTTATCGACCAGATGGCTTCTCTTTTAGAGACAGACGCTTCAGGGCTGAATGAAATGGCGAAAGGTTCTGAAAAAGTATTTCCGATTGCATCGAGATGCGGCGTCTTTGCGAAGACAGATGTGCAGGCTTTAGTGAATCAGGGTACAAGCAAAGAGGATATCGCTGTCTCTGTATTCCAGTCTGTAGTGAATCAAACCATTTCGAATTTAGCCTGCGGAAGACCGATTAAAGGCAATATTGCATTCTTAGGCGGCCCTCTTCATTTCCTTTCCGAACTAGGAGAGAGATTTAAAACTACATTGGGCGAAGGAGCTAATAATTTTTATGCACCGGAAAATTCTCAGCTTTTTGTAGCGATGGGTGCAGCCCTTGCTTCGAGAGAGGAAGAGGCCAAAGCCTTTAAAGATATTATAAAGAATATCAATAAAAAAGTAGAAATCGAAGGGGATAAGAAAAACGAACTAGAGCCCCTTTTTAACAGCGAAGAAGAAATAGCAGCCTTTAAAGAATCTCATAAAACAGGAAAAGTAAAATACGGGGATCTTGAAAGCTATGAAGGAAATCTTTATTTGGGAATTGATGCAGGTTCTACAACATCAAAAGTAG
The DNA here is from genome assembly GCF_052116305.1 of Gallicola sp. Sow4_E12. Classification (NCBI taxonomy): domain Bacteria; kingdom Bacillati; phylum Bacillota; class Tissierellia; order Tissierellales; family Peptoniphilaceae; genus Gallicola; species Gallicola sp. Sow4_E12. The sequence continues at coordinate 93,245 of NZ_JBQKLI010000008.1, forward strand.
TATTGATTGATGAAGACCAAAAAATTCTCTACTCCCATTATGCGAACAATAAAGGAAAACCTCTTGAGCTTGTCATAGAAGTGTTGAAAGAGATCTACAGCAAGAAACATCCGAATGCTAAAATTCTTTCTTCTGGAATAACAGGATACGGGGAAGACTTTATAAAAGCTGCTATCAATATCGATGTGGGAGAAGTAGAAACTATCGCCCATTATCGTGCAGCAAAATTCTTTGATAAAGACGTTGATTTTATTTTAGATATCGGTGGTCAGGATATGAAAGCCATGCATATCTCGAATGGAATTATCGACTCTATACAGTTAAACGAAGCTTGTTCTTCTGGATGCGGATCTTTTATTGAAACATTCTCGAAATCTCTTCATATGGGTGTAGAAGAGTTCCAAGAAGAAGCCTTAAGATCGAAACATCCTGTGGATTTGGGTTCTAGATGTACTGTGTTTATGAACTCAAAAGTTAAGCAGGCTCAAAAAGAAGGAGCAACGGTAGCCGATATTGCTGCAGGTCTTTGCTATTCGGTTATAAAAAATGCGATACAAAAGGTAATCAAAGTCCGCGATCCTCAAAAACTAGGAAAAAATATAGTAGTACAAGGGGGAACCTTCTATGGAGATGCCATCTTAAGAGCCTTTGAAAAAGTATCGGGAAGAATTCCGGTTCGTCCTTCTATCGCAGGGCTTATGGGTGCGATGGGAATGGCGCTGATTGCCCAAGAACAGTCTACGGGACAGTCGACGATTGCAGACTTGGAGTTTTTAGAAAACTTCAGCTATAAACAAAAGCAGACACACTGCGGACTTTGCAGCAATAACTGCGCCTTAAGCATCAATATCTTCAACAACGGTAAAAAGTATATTACAGGAAACCGCTGCGAAAGAGGAGCAGGTATCGTTACAAAAGACGAGAACAAACTGCCAAATCTTTACAGATATAAATATAAAAGACTTTTCGATTATTACACTCCTTTAACGAAAGAACAGGCTTCAAGAGGTGTTGTAGGACTTCCAAGAGTTTTAAATATGTATGAAAATTATCCATTATGGTTTACCTTCCTTACAAGTTTAGGCTTTAGGGTTCAACTATCCGAAGAATCGACAAGAGAGACTTATGAAAAAGGAATCTCTTCGATTCCCAGCGAGACAGCCTGCTATCCGGCTAAAATTGCCCATGGACATATAGAAGACCTTGTAAATCAAGATGTGGATTTCATATTCTATCCTTCTGTATTTTATGAAAAACAAGAGTTCGAAAAGGCTCATAATAATATAAACTGTCCTGTAGTTATCGGCTATCCAGAGCTGATTAAAAATAATATGGACAGCTTTAAAGAAGAGAAGATCAAGTTTATGAATCCTTTCCTATCCCTTCAGGATAAAGAAGGACTTATAAAGAGACTTGCAGAGGAATTTAAAGAATTCGGCATCTCAAAAAAAGAAGTCTCAAATGCTATGGAAAGAGCTTGGGATGAATTAGAAAACTTTAGAGAGGATATCCGGCAAGAAGGTCAAAGAGCTTTGGAATTTATGGAAGAAAAAGGAATTCATGGAATTGTATTGTCAGGCCGTCCTTATCATATCGACCCTGAGATAAACCATGGGATTCCTCAGCTGATTACATCGCTGGGTCTTGCGGTTCTATCCGAGGATTCAGTCCTTTCCTATAAAAAAGATGTGGACCAGGAACTTCGAGTATTGGACCAATGGGTATATCACTCCAGACTTTATAGGGCAGCAGAAGTAGTAGGAGATTCTAAGAATATGGAACTTGTGCAGTTAAACTCTTTCGGCTGCGGGCTGGATGCTGTTACAACGGATCAGGTGAAGGAAATCTTAGAGCGCAAAGGAAAAATATATACGACGATAAAAATCGATGAAGTATCGAATTTAGGGGCAGTAAAAATCCGCCTTCGTTCCTTAACACAAGCTCTTCAAGGCAGACAATTGAAACTGCCGGTTAAAGCGGAAATGCCGAAGAAAATAGAATTCACAAAGCATATGAAGGAATCCTACACTATCCTTGCGCCTCAGATGGCTCCGGATCATTTCGATATCCTTCAAGGAGCTTTAGAATCAGAAGGCTATCATTTTGAGTTCTTGAAGACAGTAGATACAAAAGTGATCGATGAAGGGCTGAAATATGTAAACAATGACTCCTGCTATCCATCGATTACCGTAGTAGGACAGTTTATGGATGCTGTAAAATCCGGGAAATACGATGTGAATCGTTTAGCCCTGCTGATGAGCCAGACAGGAGGAGCCTGCAGAGCTTCTAATTATGTAGGCTATATTCGTAAAGCGCTAATCGAAGCAGGTTATCCGCAAATTCCTGTTATCGCATTGTCGGCACAGGGTATCGAGACAAACGAAGGTTTCAATTTATCTACTTCCATGCTTAACAAGTCTTTAATGTCTATGCTGTACGGAGATCTTATTATGAGAGTTTCCAATGCAACAAGACCTTATGAAATCAATAAAGGCGAAACAAATGAGATGAAAGATAAGTGGATTGAAATTTGCCGCAAGCAGGTACGCAGTCCTCGTATGAGCCAGTTTAAAAAGAATATCTATAAAATTGTCGAGGATTTCGAGTCGATTCCAATAGAAAAGAAAGCTATTCCAAAAGTTGGGATTGTTGGAGAGATTTTAGTAAAATATCTTCCGGAAGCAAATAATAATCTCCAGGATATTTTGGAAAAAGAAGGAGCCGAAGTAGTACTTCCAGACTTAACAGATTTCATAATGTACTCTTTAAGAAATGCGGTACACAAACATCAGCTGTTATCGAAAGGGAGATTTGGAGCGGTTTTATGCGATATGGGTGTGAAATTTATAGAGTTTTACCGCCGCCATATTCGTAAAGCTCTTGCAAACTCTAGATTCGACACTCCTTTATATGTAGAAGAATTGGAGAATCTGGCTGAACCTGTAGTATCCTTAGGAAACCAATACGGGGAAGGATGGCTGTTAACTGCAGAAATGTTGGAATTAATCGAATCAGGAGCGCCGAATATCGTGTGTATCCAGCCTTTCGGATGTCTGCCAAATCATATTACCGGAAAAGGTGTTATCAAAACGATTCGTGAAATGCATGAAGAAGCGAATATTATCCCTATCGATTACGATCCGGGAGCTTCTGAAGTAAATCAGATCAATAGAATCAAGTTGATGCTTAACCAAGCTAGAGAAAATCTTGAAAAAGAACCGGAGCTGCTGTAAGGAAAAAGGCAGGACTGCTGCGAGGCCTAGGCGGCACGCCCTTAGCGGCTAGGGAGAGAAAAAAGAGTGGAGAGCGGAGTTTTGGAGGAAAATAAGAGGAATGCTTATCTTCTTCCTTATCTTCTCTCTTTCTTTTATATCTCTTTTCTTTTTTGATAGACCGGTATTTTTACGCCGCTTTTGGGCTGCTTTTTAAAAATATGATAAAATGAAAGGGTATTGAAAGAATATCGTTGACTTTCCCGGAAACTTTTCTGTTATTATTATGAGTGTGCTATAATAATACTACTAATAATAACTGGAGGAATCATATGAAAGGTCGTACAATAGTCGCCTTTGTCTTATCGTTAATTATTTTTGGTTTTATCTTTTTTTATGGTTCAACCATATTGGATATGCTGAATTTAGGAAATGATGATACGATTAAAGGAGACGATTTAGCAAAAGGCAATGAGATAGAGCAGCGGGTACCAAACGAGATATTCTTTTTAATGGTTGGAGTAGATGAAAACAGCCAGATGGAAAATAAAGATCAAAATACAAGAACAGATACAATAATGCTTGCGAAAGTAAACTTAGAGACAGGTTCTGCGGATGTTTTATCCATCCCGAGGGATACAAAGGTAAAAATTAATGGGGAATACCATAAAATAAATGCAGCTCATGCATACGGCGGAATGACGTTAACACTTCAGACGATACGTAATTTTCTAGGAGTAGATTTAGATTATTATGTGGCGGTGAATTTTAAAGCTGTAGAAAAAGTTGTAGATGCTATCGGAGGAATCGAAGTGGATAACCAGCGCCGTATTGTGATACCGAGGGAAAAAGTTGATATTCCTGCAGGCAAGATCAAACTAAACGGCAAGGATGCACTGGCCTTTGTACGAAATAGAGAATTCGACAATGGAGATTTAGGAAGAGTGGATAATCAGCAAAAATTTATGATGAACCTTCTTGATCAAGTGATTTCTCCTGGCAATATTACAAAGGTGCCTCAGCTAATCGATATTTATAAAAAAGAAGTGAAAACAAATATACCATCGAATATTATTGCCGGAGCTGCAACAAAAATCGGCAATATCAATAAAGACAAAGTGAATTTCCATACTGTTCCAGGACAGCCTGTAAATGAAGGAATCTCTTATTATGTAGCCCAAAGAGAAGAAACTTTACAACTTGTGGAAGAGATCTTTGGGGATTATGTTCTAACAGATGCGGAAATTCAAAAGCAGAATGAAGGCAATATTGACGAAGAACATTTCAATGACCCGGAATTAAATAAAGAAATGCAGTGGCAAAACCAGTATTAAATAATGGAAAGGCGGGGGCTTAATGAGAGAGATTCGAAAAGAAGAGCATATAGAAAATTATTTAAAGTCTGCTTATAAAGGCGATAATCTTCTAAGTGATATATATATCGAATACAATGCTCTGCCTGAACTAGATTTCGAACAGATTAATACAGAATCAGAGCTTTTTGGGAAAATTACAAAATTTCCGCTGATGATCAATGCGATGACCGGAGGAACGGAAGTCTGTGAAGAGATAAATGCAGACTTGGCACGGATTGCAAAAGAATTTTCGATTCCAATTGCATTAGGTTCCCAAAAAATAGCCTTAGAAAATGATGAAAGCATTAAAACCTTCTCTATTGTTCGAGAGATAGTAGGGGAAAAGAACGTGGTAATCGGAAATCTTTCTTCCAACAGCAGTTTAAAAGAAGTAAAAAGAGCAAAAAACATGATCGATGCAGATGCGATGCAGCTTCATGTGAATCCTGTTCAAGAGCTGGTAATGAAAGAAGGCGATCGAAAATTTTCAGGGATCCTAGAAAATATCAGCAATATTATAGAAGAATTAGACCAGCCCGTTATTGTAAAAGAGGTAGGGTTTGGATTATCTGCCCAGGCAGTCTCCAGATTATACGATAAGGGTGCAAGATATATCGATATTGCGGGACACGGAGGAACAAATTTCGTTGAAATTGAGAACAATCGAAGATTTGATTGTGATTTTGAAGATTTTTACCCATGGGGTATTCCTACTGCGAAGATCCTTTTAGATATAAAAAAAGACCGAAAAGAGGATCTTTTTTTAATATCCAGCGGCGGACTAAAATCTGGACAGTGTATCGTAAAATCCTTTATATTAGGCGCTGATTATGTAGGAATCAGCGGAGAAATTCTTTCCTACCTTTTATACGGGGGATATGAACAGGCTAGAGATTATGTAGAAAGTCTTATAGCAAAAACCAAGATAGCAATGCTTTTACTAGGTGCAAAAGATCTAGAAGATTTAAAAAAGATCCCTTATAAAGTAACTGGACGATTAAAAGAATTAACAGAATAAAAAAGGATCCTTTACTTTTAAGTAAAGGATCCTTTTTTTATGAGTTCATTGGCAATGTGTATAATTTTTTTTCGATGATAATTTGAGGTGATTTTCTCCATATTATCTTTAACGATATCTAAAACTTCAGGGGAATCCATAATCTCTTCCATGATCTTTTTTGTTTCCTTTGGCGTTCTTGCGTAAAAGGCCAGATGATTGGACAGAAGAAACTCCACATTCTCTTTTTCCTGCCCTGGTACATAGTGTGGAAGCAGAAGAGGCAGGTTCTTGTTTAGCGCTTCTGTAACAGAGAGTCCGCCTGGTTTTGTCAGGACACAGTGGGAATCATCCATAAGGGAAGCTACATCATCGGTATAGCTGAAAAGTTCAAGCCTGCCTTCTTGAATATCCTTAGCAAAACGCCGCTTCATTTTCTCTTTTATTTTATCATTTCTCCCGCACAAGGCGCGGATATGTATCGGCCGATCTATACTCAACAACGCATCTACGATATGTATAATATAGTTGAAACCGACGGAGCCGGCCATAACGAGGATCTTGAAAGTTTCAAAAGAAGGAGGATCTTTTCGGATCGTAAAGATTTTAGAGATAGGGATTCCGCAGGAATGAACCCGATCGGGATGTATCCCTTTTTCAACCATCTTAATTTTCGTAAAGTCGCTCCCTACAATATAAGCATCCACATAATCGTGAAGGTAAAGATCGTGAGCTACAAAATCAGTTACTACGCTGATAAAAGGCAGGCGGATAATTCCTTCTTTTTTCATAGAAGCAATAAAAGAAACGACAAAGGGATGTGTTCCCAGTATAATATCCGGTCTTTCGCGATGGAGTATTTCTATAATTGTTTTACGGGAAACTTTTGCTAGTGTTGAAAATAAACCCTTTGAAATTTTTTTCTTATTAGAGAGCTGATATAATGCACCCCATGAAGAAGGAACCTTATTTGCCAAGGTTTCGTATCCTTTGTTGATGGTACGATCTAGTTTGGGACTAATTTTATTCATCGTGTCCACAATAACAACTTCATAATCAGAATCTGTAAAGATTTCTTTAAGATTTCTCGCTGCTGTATTGTGGCCTCCTCCTGTAGAAAGAGAGAAGATAAGTGCTTTTTTCATAGAAACCTCCCATTATTAGTCTATTATACTATAAAATAATAAGAAAAAGGCAATTGGCCAACGGAAAGGAATGTTATGAATTTATTTGAGACGTTAAATTTCAGCAAAGATTTTGAAATAACAGATACGATATTGGAAAATGAAAAAATTAAGATTGAAAGGATATTGTCTTCAGGGCAGAGTTCGGATGTTTACGATCAGAACGAAGATGAATGGGTTCTTGTTTTAGAAGGAGAAAGTGTATTGGAAACAGAAGGGAAAGAAATTCCCCTTAAAAAAGGAGATCATTATTATATAAAGGCCCATGAAAAGCATAGAGTGCTCTATACTTCGGAAAACTGTCTTTGGCTTTGTATATTCGTAAAATAGGCAAGTTAATCAGAGTTTTTCTCTATCAAAGAAAGAGCCCAAAGAAGCGGCGGGTCGATATGGCCTTTATCGAAATATCTCGGGAAATCCAGAAGCTCTTTATTATATTCTGGAACAAGTTCTATCATAAAGCTTGTATATTTTTTTATCAGCCGCTGTTCTTTTTCGGTGAGATAAGAAGAAAGAACATCTTCTAAGGGCAGCCAAATATCCGGTTTGTAAGGATTCAATTCATCCAATAGCAAAACGGCCTTTTTGAATTCCCTAGAAGGTGTGTTCCGTGTTCTTTTACGAAAGGAATGAAGCAGATAGATCTCTCCTTTAAGCATTGTAAAAAAGTATCTTTGGTTACCGGGACGAAGCTCCCAAAGGGAGTGTCGTATTTCCTTGATAAAAGGATGACCTATATTTAAACCTTTCTTTTCTAAAAGAAGTGCATAGTAGAAAAACAAAAACAGATCACCCCGATCAAGAAGGGATTCTTCTTTCGCTGTTTTAGATATTTTATCTAGGATGTTTGAAGCGTTTTTTGGAATAAAAAGAGTCATAGAATCACCTGAAATCTTTCATAAAAATCGAGAGTTGTTTTATTCAAACCATCTTAAATCAACATCGTTTAAATTCGTCACGAATTGTTTCGAAATTTTTAGCATTTCTTCTTTGTGCTGCTCTCCGGATTTGTCTTCAACGCCGATCACCTTCATTCCGAGAGTATGGACAAGAGATGCAGCGTAGAGGGAATCTTCTATAACAACCACTTCGTTTGTATCTTTTTTTCCTCTCTCTGCAGCTATTTTCCAGTATCCCGGCCGAGCCTTCGGAAAACCTGCGTTTTCTGTCGTTTGGATAAAGGTAAAGAATTCTTTCAGACCCTGCTTTTCAAGAGCGGGAATGGCTAGAAGATCCTTCGTAGCGGTAGCGATCGCCATAGGGATGGACTTTTCTTTCATGCGGTGAAGAAGCTCTACGGCTCCCGGTTTTAATTTTGCATGATGCATATAATAATCCATCATCATCTTATCCAGATCATCGATAGACTCTTGATAGCTTCTTTTCAGTCCATAGTTCTTGATTAAGAAGTGGATGGTTTCTTCTAAGTTTAAAGTGTTTATATTTGAAATGAGTTCATCGGTAATTATTATTTTGTTGCGGTCCATAAATTCGCCGATAATAGAAATCCAGCGGTCCATGGAGTCGATCAATGTTCCGTCCATATCAAATAAGGCTAAATTATATTTGTTTTCCATAAGCCCTCCTTACTGTTCTATATATTAGTATATACAAATAAAACTAGAATGCTAGTTTTATAATTTACCCATTTTTAACAGAAGATTAAACTTTATTCTTTTTTTCTTTTATATAATGAAAATAATCAAGGAAAGAGGTGTAGTCCGTGGAAGAAATACATAGTATCGCTATCGATATGGATCAAGTGATCGTTGACAGCTTAAAAAAAGCGATTGCTCTTTATAATCGTTTATTTAATAAAGATATCACGAAGGATGACTTAGTAGGCAAAACAATACATGAATTTATGGATAAAAATGAATGGATCGAATTATACAATAAAGTAAATCAAAAAGGGTTTTTTAGAGATTTAGAATTTATCGATCCTATGGTTTTCGAAGTTTTAGAGGAAATGAATAAAAAATACGATATCTATATCTGTACAGCAGCCATGGAAGTGCCGAACTCTTTCGAAGATAAATATTTGTGGTTAAGGGAAAATCTGCCCTTTCTCGATCAAAATAAATTTATATTCTGCGGCTTTAAATACGTAGTTGGAACCGATGTATTGATTGACGATAGCCCGTATCAGCTTAGAAGAGTACGAGGCCAAAGTATCGTCTATACGTCTCCCTTCAATGCAAAGATGGATCTGCCTTATAAAAGAGTTCATAATTGGAAAGAGATCGGGGAGATCTTTTTATAATCTTTTAAAATCTGACTTTGGTTCGACTCCCATTATCTCTACCATTTTTGTGAAACAAATTTTTTTATAAAAATCCAAATGGAAAGGATCAGCGGTGCTGGTATTTTTTTATTAGAAATAATTACGATATAATAAGGATATAAAAGGATATGAATTTCGTCTATTAAAACTACAACGGATAGGCTTTCTATTTCCCTACTCTCCATAGACGATCAGCTGTTATTTGTATTTGTAAGATACTCTTCTTAATGATATTATCGAAAGAAAGACTAGGAGCAGCTATGGAATTTTTGGTATGGGTTATTTTCTTTCTTGTATTAGGAATCTATCTTTATTTCGAGTGGAATGAAAAAAGAATAGAAACTCAGAGAATAAAGCTTTTTTTAATGCCTTCATTATTCTTAAGCGCTTTTTTATTTGCGCAGATTAGACAGTTATACGTTCCCTCTGCGTTAAAAATGGCATTGTTACTCGGGTTTTTAGGGGATTTATTATTGTTTGATAAAAATAAAAGAGCTCTATTTATGGGAGGCGTTTTTTCTTTTCTGGCAGGACATCTTTTATATGCTTGGATTATTTTTGAAATGATAGGAGAAGTAAATCTTCTTTTGTTGTTTTTTGCAAGCCTCATTTATGGAGTAATATTGTTTTTCTTTTTAAAGAAATATGACGATCATAGCGGATTTTTCTATCTATATTGTCTATACGGTATAGCAGTTTTATCTATAACAGTTAGCAGTCTGAGTCTTCTACTCGAGACTCCAGGTTTAGAATCCTTTATGATTTTTGCAGGGGCTCATTTATTTATGATATCGGATATGGGGATATTGAAAGATTTTAAGAAACCGAGACGTTGGTCTCCGGTAATTTTATTATATAGTTTAGGTCAATTTTTATTGGCTCTGGGTATAGTACTAGGCAGCAGTATCTGACAATAATTCTCATCAGGAGGAAATATGTTTACAAAAAAAGAAACAGAAAGAAAGATGAATTTTTGTGTTATTAAATCGATGCTCAATGATTTTGGTCTTCTTCACGGAGGAGAGCTTTTTAAAATGATGGACACAGTAGCAGGATACTGCAGCAAGGATTTTAGCGGATTTCCTTCCTTAACAAAATCGGTAAACAATTTTACCTTTACGCAGCCGGCTTTCGAAGGAGATAAAATCCGAATCACAGGAATTATCGATTATACAGGGCGGACGTCCATGGAGGTTTATTTGAAAGCGGAAGTTCCAGAAAGGGACAATGCGATGATCGCCTCAGGTTATTTTACAATGGTTGCTATCGACAGAGATATGAAAGCAACAGAGGTGCCGAAACTTATTTTAGAATCGGAAGAAGACAGAATGTACAATAGACAAGCGATCCAAAGACGAAATATCAACAAGTCCATCGATATGTCTAAGGAACGAATAAAATAGGAGATGTTATGGATAAGATCAGAATTTCGGTAAGAGGGCTGATCGAGTTTGTGATGAGAAGCGGAGATATCGACAACCGCTTCCGCACGATGAATAGTCTTAAAGAAGGGCAGCGGATCCACAAGAAGCTTCAAAAAGAATATGGTCTTCATTTTATAAGCGAGGTTCGTCTGATTCGAGAAGAAGTGGTAGAAGGTGTTCTTTTTCAGGTGGAAGGACGTGCAGACGGAGTCTATCATAAAGGGTCCGATGTGCTCATAGACGAGATAAAAAGCACAACGAGAAATCTTGAAGAACTCACAGAAAAAAGCAATCCTCTCCACTGGGCACAGGCCATGTGTTACGGATATTTTTATGGGAGAGATCACAGCTTAGAAAAGATTAAGATCCGTTTAACCTATTATCAAATAGACACAGAAGAAGTCAAAAGACTGGAAAGAGAATTTGATATTAAAACACTAGAAGAGTTCTACGGCGGGCTTTTAAGATCTTATCTAAACTTTTCGAAAAAGATCATTGCTTTTCGAAAAATTCGAAATGAAGGAATCGATAAGCTCCAGTTTCCTTTCATACAATATCGGAAAGGCCAAAGAAAGCTTGCAGTAGGCTGTTTTCAAGCGATTAAGGAAGGAAAAGATCTATTAGTAGAAGCTCCTACCGGGATCGGAAAAACGATGTCTACTTTATTTCCTGCCGTTAAGACCATGGGAGAAGACTATATTGATAAGATCTTTTATCTGACGGCACGGTCAACGACAAAGGAAGCGGCGAACAAAGCCCTCTATCATTTGACAGACAGGGGCCTTCGTATCAAAAGTATTACTCTAACAGCGAAAGAAAAAATCTGCCTGAATAATGAAGTAAAGTGCAATCCAGAGGACTGCCCCTTTGCGAAAGGCCATTTTGATCGGGTAAATGATGCGATTTTAGAAATTTATGAAGAGGAAGATCTGCTTCATGTAGAGACAATCCTAGACTATGCGAAAAAGCATAAAGTCTGTCCCATGGAGTTTCAGCTGGACTTATCCATCTATTCTGATGTGGTTATTTGCGACTATAATTACGTTTTCGATCCTCAGATTTATCTGCGAAGATTTTTCGAGAATAATCTCGACCGTTATGTATTTTTAGTAGACGAAGCCCATAATCTCGTAGATCGTGGTCGGAATATGTATTCTGCAGCGATAGAAAAAGAGAAAATTGAAGAGATTCTTCATACCGACGGAGAAGATAAAACACTTTTGAAAATTTTAAAAAGCCTTCATTTTTTAGAGGAACATATCGAAGAAGAAATTTCAAAAGGACCGAAAGGGGTCTATATTTCTGCTTCCTATAAAGAAGAGTTAATGAAAACTGTTCAGATTTGTCTTAAAAACATGGAAAAGTTTTTAGCGAAAGAACGAGATCATGAACTTTATGAAAGAATCATGGATCTGTATTTTGACTTGAATCATTTTGTAAAGATCAGCGATTTTTATGATACAGATTTCAAGACCGTTGCCCATATAGAAGAGGATAAAGGATTCTATGAAATTAAATGCCTCGATACTTCAAGAATCTTTAAGTCTATTCTTACGAGAGCAGTATCCTCAATATTTTTTTCAGCGACCCTAACACCAACAGCATTTTATGGAGAACTGTTCGGAGCAGAGGACTATTATACGTTAAGGCTTCCAAGCCCCTTTCCAGAGGAAAACTTCAAACTGGGAGTTCTTCCTCTGTCTACTAGATACGTCGATCGGGAGAAAAACTACGGGGAGATTACATTAGCTTTAGAGAAATTTACAGAAGATGAGGGAAATTTTATGCTGTTCTTCCCTTCTTATCATTTTATGAAAGAAATCTACTATCGTTTTCGAAAGGATCCGAGAAAAGTTATACAAGAATCCTCCATGTCGGAAAGACAGCGGGACGAATTTCTAAAAGAATTCACAACAGAATCGAGTATTATCGCCTTTGCTGTATTGGGGGGAGTGTTTTCCGAAGGGATTGATCTAATTGGCGAACGGTTAAATGCAGCGGCAATTGTTTCTGTAGGTCTTCCAGGAGTGGGGCTTGATACGAAACTGATACGAGATTATTTTCAAGAAAAAGAAGGGAAGGGCTTTGAATATGCCTTCCTTTATCCTGGAATGAATAAAGTGTTTCAGGCTGCAGGAAGAGTGATTCGAACGCCTGAGGATAAAGGATCGGTCCTTTTAATAGACGATCGTTTCTTAACAGCCCAGTACAGAAAGCTTTTTCCCCTTCATTGGAATACAATAAAAAGAATAAATAAAATTCATGAAATTGAGAAACTGGATATAGAAAGGACATAACTACATTGAGAAGAAAAAAAGAAGTTATCGGAATCATAGAGGGGACAGACTTCCCGAACAAATCCTATTTTACGGAGGAAGATAAAAAATACTTTTTCAAAGGCGGCATCAAAGGACAAAAAGTCCGAGTTCTTACCCAAAGAAAACGAAAAGAAGGGATACAGTCCAAGTTTCTGGAATTGTTGGAAAACTCTACCTTGGAAACAGAGACACCTTGTCCTGCCTTTGGAGTCTGCGGAGGCTGTACTTATCAGTCGTTAGAATACAAAACAGAATCGGATATAAAAAAAGAGATGATGAAAAAACTCTATGAGAACTTATACACAGAAGAACTTTATTTTCATCCCTTAGAAAAAATCAGCGCTTATCGAAATAAAATGGAGTACAGCTTCGGGGATCAGTATAAGGGGGGACCTTTGACCTTAGGGCTTCATTCAAAAGGAAGATTTTACGAGATCTGTGATACAACAGGATGCAATATTGTAGAAGAAGATTTCGAAAAGGTACGAAAAGCGGTCGAGGAATATTTTAGAGAAGGTGGTTTTTCTTATTACAGAAAGCAGACACATCAGGGACTTCTTCGCCATTTAGTAGTAAGATACGCCTTTCACAGCAAAGAAATCCTCGTAAACCTTGTAACCAGCAGCCAAGTGGAGTGGAATAAGGAAGAGTTTGTAGAAATGTTGAAAGCTCTTCCAGTAAATGGAAAGATTCATTCCATCTACCATACAACAAACGACTCCTTAGCAGATGCTGTAATACCGGAAAAACTGGATTTATTATACGGAGAAGAATTTATCAATGAAGAGCTTCTAGGTCTTAAATTCCAAATCACTCCATTTTCATTCTTCCAGCCGAACCCTTCTATGGCAGAAAAGTTATACGAAAGAGCCTTGGAGCTGGCGGGGGATTTAGAAAACAAAAAAGTCTACGACCTTTATTCCGGTACAGGAACCATCAGCCAAGTCTTTGCAAAAAAAGCAGATAAAGTTTATGGCATTGAAATCATAGAAGAAGCTGTAGAATCCGCAAAAGAAACAGCGCTAAGAAACGGTTTAGAAAATGTTGAATTTATCTGCGGCGATGTATTAGAAAAGATAGAAGATCTTGAAAACAAAGTAGATGTCTTAGTTCTAGATCCTCCAAGAGATGGAATACATCCAAAAGCCATAGATCCGATCCTAGACACAAAACCAGAAACCATTGTCTATATCTCCTGCAACCCAAAAACACAAGCCAGAGATCTGAGGTTGATTTTAGAGAAGGGATATAAGCTTGAGAAGCTGGAGTTCTTCGACCAGTTTCCAAGGACAGTTCACGTGGAGACGGTAGCACTTTTGTCCAAACTAGATGTCGACCAACATATAAAAGTAAAATTAGATATGGACGAGCTAGATATTACTGCTTCTGAAAGCAAAGCGACCTATGAAGAAATTAAGGACTATGTTTTAAAGAAGAACGATATGAAGGTTTCTAATTTGTATATTTCACAGATTAAAAGAAAATGTGGCTTAGAAGTTGGCAAAAACTATAATGTATCTAAAAAAGAAAATACAATTGTTCCAAATTGCCCACCTGAAAAGGAAGAAGCGATCAGAGAGGCTTTAGAGCATTTTAAAATGATTTAATTTGAAAATATTGAAAGCACTTTTGATCTAAGAATCAGAAGTGCTTTTTTCTATGCTAGAAAACTTTCTAGTTATAACAGGCTGATAAATCATGCTTTATTTGATATAATAATCTTTAATAAGTAAAAGGTTTGAAAGCTAGAGGAAAATATGAATAAAAAAGAAAAAAGTGGACTATATGTCTTTATTTCAGCAGTAGCTATCAATGTCATTTCATCAATTATTTATGCAATTATTGAAAAGGTTGATTTTTTTACTGCCTTAAAAAGCATATGGAAAATATTAATTACATTTTTAGTAAATCTTTTGTCAATAGAGCTTCGACTATGGCAAGTATTAGTTTTTTTACTAATATTAGTTTTTGTTATTAAGTTATATTTTGATATAAAAAGCAAATCTAAAGTAAATACTATTAGACCAGTTTTTATGGACTTTACTAATGGTGTTTATAAAGGGATTCATTATAAGTGGGAATTAGTTAAAACATACGATAATCGAATAAAAATGGAGAACTTTAGACCTATTTGCCATTGCGGAGCAGAGTTAACAACTAAAAGACAACATAATCATATATCCTATGGAAAAGAAAAATTATTTTGCGTTAATTGTGACGAAATAATAGAAGCAGATTTTGATTATGAAATAAAAGAAGATGCTAAATTGTATTTTATTAATGAGTTGAATAAAAAAATTAATCAGTATAACGAATCTATACAAGTATAGAATAAGTGGTTGCTTAGTTAAGGGTGAAAGAAAATAAGATAAAGTCCATATAATTGTGTAAAAGATAAAAGGCCATGTAACAGTCCTTTTACGGTACAATGTTTTTAACCACAAAAACATACCTAGGAGGACTTTACATGACCCAAGTACATTTTACACTGAATAGTGATGAGGTTCAAAGTATTATTGAACACTCGGTAAAAGATGATGTGTCTAAAAATATTTTGACGACAGTTTTCAATCAATTGATGGAGAACCAACGAACGGAATATATTCAAGCCGAGGACTATGAACGATCCGAAAGTCGCCAGAGTCAACGAAACGGCTACTACGAGCGTGATTTTACGACTCGAGTAGGTACACTTGAATTAAGAGTACCTAGAACACGTGATGGCGAATTTTCACCTACGGTGTTTGAGCGGTATCAGCGAAATGAAAAGTCGCTGCTCGCTTCAATGCTTGAGATGTATGTATCAGGCGTCTCAACACGTAAAGT